>NZ_CBFFRK010000110.1:0-14588 GCF_965644245.1 Erwinia sp. V71 | reverse complement strand
CAGGATAGCTTATCGGTAGCTAACCGTCCCTCCATCCACATGACCAAGCGTTGCACTTATTATCTGAATTCGCGCCAAACCACAAATTTTTTATCCACCGGTGATAATTCGGCCTGCAGCAATGCTATGGTTAAACCTCATTTTTGACGGAACAACATCCATGACAGCCAGGGTCGACTTCTCCTTTGCCACGCGTCCACTGATCCCGTATGCCCATGACTATCAGCATGGTGACCACGAACCGTGGCATTACCATAACTGCGCGCAGCTGATTCACACTCTGAGCGGTGTGGTGCGGGTGGAGACGGTACAGGGCAACTGGGTAGTGCCGCCGGGACGTGGTGTCTGGGTGCCAGCCGGGATTGAACATGCGCTGCATATCACTGGCTCAGTGGCGGCGCGTACGCTGTTTATCGATCCGCTGGCGCGGGCAGATTTACCTGCCAGCTGTCAGGTGGTGCAGGTTTCTCCCCTGCTGCGCGAGCTGATTATCAGCGCGCTGGCGCTGCCGGAAAGCTATGCACCCAACACCCGTGCTGAACGCATCTATGAACTGATGCTTGATGAAATGCGCATGATTGCTGAGCTGCCATTCCATCTGCCACAGCCACAGAGCGCCGGATTAGCACAGCTGTGCCAGCAGGTATGTGAATGGCCCGGCGAACGCTGGACGCTGGAACTGGCCGCGCAGCGTATCAACGTCAGCAGCCGCACACTGGCGCGCCATTTTCAGCGTGAAACCGGTTTGCAGTTTAGTGACTGGGTGAGACGCGCCAGACTCATGGCGGCACTGACGCGGCTGGCACAGGGAGAAACGGTGCTGCGGGTGGCGCTCGACCTTGGCTATGACAGCCACAGCGCGTTTAGCGCCATGTTCCGTCGTATTCTTGGCGTCGCGCCCAGCGACTATTTCCCTGCAAAGTGATAAGGCTTTCTTGTCATTAAACGTGCGGTAAAACTCAAGGCCCGGCGCACAATGACGTCATCAACTGGCAGTACGGTGCACCTGAAACCTGATAGCAACGTCTGAGTTTAAGGCACAGGGGACACGGTCAGCGGAGGAAAACGTCCCGCGCCAGGGAGGGCGCGGGCCGAGCGGTCATGGATGACGAAAAGCGATTTTCCGTAGCTGACCGTGTTTCCTGTGCAGGCCTGCGAACTAAAAGCGACTTCCTGCACGGGCACCGAACCAAAAATCGCGCCCTGAGTGACCAAAGAACGACAGGCGCTGTCCCGGCGCATCACAGAACCGAAATCACTGACGGAAACCTGCAACCAGAAAACTGTACTCTAACGCTGCTGCAAATACCCCCCCAGCGCATTCAGCAACGCCTGCAACGATGCGCGCCCGACATCACTGTCGATACCCACGCCCCATACTGCCGCCTGATTTGCGGCAAAGGTACAGCGAATATAAGCCACCGAGCGGCTGTCACTGCGCTGCCCCAGCGTATGCTCGTGGTAATCCTGAATTGATAACGCCACATCAAACGTCTGGCGTAATGCCGCCACCGCAGCGGATAACAGACCATTGCCGCGCCCGGAGACCGTCTGGCGCTTACCGTCGACCCGCAGCTCAGCGTGAAAATCGAGCTGACCATTCGCCTGACTCTGGCTGCTGTATTCCTCCAGCACCACCGGCATCGTGTCACGCAAACCATAGGCATCGCGGAACAGCTGCCAGATGCTGGCCTGCGTCATCTCTTTGCCATGGCTGTCGGTCTGCTCCTGTACGCGGCGGCTGAAATCCTGCTGCAGCGCACGCGGCAGAGATAAACCGTGATTCTGCTCAATCATCCAGGCGGCACCACTCTTACCCGACTGGCTGTTGACGCGGATCACTGCCTCATAGCTGCAGCCAATATCGGCGGGATCGAGCGGCAGATAGGGCACTTCCCACACCTCATCCTGCTGCTGCTGACGCGCGGCAAAGCCCTTCTTAATCGCATCCTGATGCGAACCGGAAAAGGCGGTAAACACCAGTTCTCCGGCATAGGGATGGCGCGGATGCACCGGCAGCTGATTGCACTGTTCGACGGTATCCACCACCTGCTTCATCTGGCTGAAATCCAGTCCTGGTGAAATCCCCTGGGTATACAGGTTCAGCGCCAGCGTCACCAGATCCACATTGCCGGTGCGCTCGCCGTTGCCGAACAGACAGCCTTCAACGCGATCCGCCCCCGCCAGCAGCGCCAGCTCAGCACAGGCAATGCCCGTGCCGCGATCATTATGAGGATGAACGCTGATACAGACATCGGCACGGTGCGAGAAATGACGGCAGAAATACTCAATCTGATCGGCATAAACATTCGGTGTGCTGACTTCTACCGTCGCAGGTAAGTTGATAATCATCGGCCGCGCCGCACAGGGCTGCCAGATTTCCGCCACCGCTTCACAGATTTGCAGCGCGAAATCCGGCTCGGTGAAACAGAATGTTTCTGGCGAGTATTCGAAGGTCCAGCGGGTGTCCGTCTGCACTTCGCACTGCTGGCGGATCTGTTTTGCTGCACTCACCGCCAGCTGGATAATCTCCTCTTTGCTCTGGCGAAACACCAGCCGACGGAACACCGGCGCGGTGGCGTTATACAGATGCAGCGTGGCGTTTTTCGCTCCCTGCAGTGCCGCGAACGTGCGCTCGATCAGATCGGCGCGCGCCTGGGTCAGCACCTGAATCGACACATCGTCAGGAATGCGCTGTTCCTCAATCAGCTGACGCACAAAGTTAAAATCAGTCTGGGACGCGGAGGGGAACGCCACTTCGATCTCTTTAAAGCCACACTGCAGCAGCAGATCCCAGAACAGCAGCTTGCGGCGACTGTCCATCGGCTCCGCCAGCGCCTGATTACCGTCGCGCAGATCGGTAGACAACCAGCGCGGCGCGCGTGTCAGGGTGGTGGCGGGCCAGCGGCGATCGCTCAGCGCGACGGGCGGGAAGGGGCGATATTTTTCTGCAGGTTGCGTCAGCATGATGTTGTCCTGTGGTGTGGTTTTCCCCCATTGTGGAGAAAACCCACCCGCTTAATCTCACGCGTAACTGACAATCGCTGGCGAATTTCTGACAACGCTATGGCTGCGGCAGCTGTGCCGGTTCGGCTGGCGTTTCCCCCTCCAGTACCTGCTCAAAGCTGCGCAGACGTTTATAAATCGACATCAGCTCCACCAGCGTTGACCACGAAGTGATCAGATACTGGAAAGAGGCGCGTACCTGATCAAACACATTAGTGATCTGCTGCATCAGGCCAAAAGTGATGACACCCGCGGCAATTGACGGAAACAGCACAAACAGGCCGAAAACATTGTCCACCTGCAGATACAGAATGCGGGTGAGATTGAAGTAGAGATAGTGAAAGTAGAGGCGGAAATAGTTGACCCGCACCTGGCGAAACAGCTGCTGTACGGTGAGTGGTGTGGCGCGCTGCGGATGATCTTCGCCATATACCAGCTCTTTACGGTAGGCGGCTTCGACACGCTGATTGCGAAACTCCAGCCCTGGTAGTTTTATCCCCACCGCCGCCAGCAGCACGGTGCCGAACAGCGACCACAGCAGTGCAACCACCACCAGCGAGTAAGGGATTTTGCCAAGTACCGGCACGCTTTCCACATGCTTTGACAGTGCCACCAGCACCGGCAGAAAGGCGACCAGGGTCATGATGGCCTGAATCAGATTGATCCCCCAGCCCTCCAGCGTGGTGGAAAAACGCATGGTGTCTTCCTGCACACGCTGCGCAGCGCCTTCAATGGTGCGCAGTTGCTGCCAGTGCGCCATATAGTAATGGTTCATCGCCGTGCGCCAGCGGAAGATCCAGTGGCTGATAAAAAAGGCATTCAGCACGCCGATGATGACGGCAATCAGCGCAATGCTGAGAAAGTCTTCGGTCTGGTGATAGAACTCGCTGATTTGGATGGTGTTGGGATGCGCCATCGCTTTCTGGATCAGATCGTAAAACGGGCCGTACCAGGCGTTGATAGCGACGCCAACCTGCACATCAAACCAGGTGGCAAAGATAATCACGGCGCTGCCAATCACCGACCAGCGCTGCCAGCGGTGTGGCCGCGCGATGGACCACGCCAGCGCGAACAGGCCCGCCACCAGCGCATAGTAGAGATAGAACCACACCTGCGACGGCTGGATAAAGCGCCAGGCGTTATCCGGCAACGGCTTTCCGGCATACGAAGCCATGCTGCTGAGATGAAAAATCAGGTTGTTGCCGCCTTCGAACCAGAACAGGATCGCCAGCAAACTCCAGATGGCTGCGGTCGTAAAAAACAGCCCTGGGCGGGGGAAAAATGAGGTAAACATAGGCGCTCCAGTCAGATTCTTACTCTGTTATAGCGCCGTTTTATGTTTACCGTCTGTGGGCGGTTGTTTCTGGTCGTTTCAGGACAAAAAATCTTCCCGCTGCGGCGTAAAGGTATCCAGCAGCGTGCCCGCCTCCAGGCACACACAGCCATGCACCACATTCGGCCGTTTATACAGCGTATCGCCCGCGCCGACGTCATGCGTAACACCATCAATAGTAAAGGCAAAGCGGCCTGACAACACATAGGTCAGCTGCTCATGTACGTGATGATGCAGCGGACCGACGGCATCTTTCTCAAAGTTGACTTCCACCGCCATCATACCGCCGCTGTGCGCCAGAATGCGGCGGGTGACGCCATTGCCTAAGTCTTCCAGCGTGGTCTCTTTCTTAAAAGTAAACATAGCGATTCCTGTGATGGTTAAGCGATTAACGGCTGTGGCAGTGTCGCCAGATAGAGCGCAGGCTGACCTTCAAAATCGGAGGTAAACAGTACCTGACGATTATCCGGGGTAAAAGAGGGATGCGGGTGCGTCACCTGACGGTCGCCATCCAGCACGCGCCAGCTGCTGTTGTGTGCGGCGAGGCGGAAATGGCTGCGCTGCGCGACATCAAACACATACAGCCAGGGATCGTTATCAATGGTGTAGCCTTTGGTGTCCTGTACATCCACCGGCGTGCCGGAACCGTCACCCACCAGCAGCGAGCCATCTTCATTACTCATCAGATGCGAACAGGCAGGCATATTCATCAGCACTTCATTCTGCTGATTGTCCGGGTTGTAGCGGCAGATCTGCCGATCGGTACGATCTTTATGGTAAGAGACATAGATTAGCGCTGAGCCGTCTGGCACCCAGAATTCATGGGTGCAGCTTTCGCCCGGCGCATGGTCTTTCACCTTACGCATATTGCTGCCATCCTGGTTAATCATCCACATGCGTGCATCGACCAGATCGTGCGGGCCTTCATGGCAAAACGCCACAGTATTGTCGTCGTAAGGGCGATAGATCGGATGGCCCAGCCACAGGCGCTGCTGGTGGATAACCCGGGCTTCGCCGCTGTTGAGGTCCACGCGCAGCAGGCGGCAGTGCGGCTGTTTCTCAAAGAAACGGCGGAACACCTGCCAGTCGCTGAGCGGCTCCCAGTCTTTGCGTTCAATCTCAATACCGACCAGCTGGGTACAGTCGCTGTTCGCCACCCAGGCGCCGTAACCGACCCACTCCTCCGGCACCTGATATACCGTGCGCTCTTCCAGCGATGCCAGGTCCACACGTTGCAGACAGCGTTCGTTTTTCACGTACCACAGGTAGCGATCATCGTGCGACAGAAAGCCGCCAAAGGTGTTATCGCCGGGGCCTTCGGTTAGCTGCAGTGCCTCTTCTGTCCGCAGATCGAGCAGGTAATAGTTGCGATTACCGTCGAACTCCGCAGCAAACAGCAGCCGGTTGCCCTCGCGGGTAAAGCACTTCTGATAGAAGTAATTGCGGTGGCAGAGCACTTCCGGCGGTGTCAGACGGATCATCTGTGCCCCGGTATCCGGGTCCTGAAAGTGGTGAAAAGGAAGTTTAATGCGTAAGCCTCTGGCCATACCGTTGCTCCTTAATCTCAGTGCTTAATATTTATTGAAACAATGTTTCATAATTTTGCGGTTAGCATATCCCTTTCCTCTCAACTGCCGAGCAATAACCCAAAGAATTGAGAACAGGATCACAAGAAAACGCACAGGCTTTCGCCAAAGCGCGCGTTTTCCTTTTAAATTTGAAACAATGTTTCATTATTGAATGACCACTGACGAAAATGGGGATCACCATGAAAATTGCACTGATGATGGAAAACAGTCAGGCGGCGAAAAACGCCATTGTCCTGAAAGAGTTACAGCAGGTGGCTGAGGGCAAAGGTTACCCGGTGTTTAACGTCGGGATGAGTGATGAGCAGGATCATCATCTGACCTATATCCATCTCGGTATTATGGCCAGCATCCTGCTGAACTCGAAAGCAGCAGACTTTGTGATCGCGGGCTGCGGCACCGGGCAGGGCGCGCTGATGTCGCTGAATATCCACCCGGGCGTGGTGTGCGGCTACTGCATCGATCCGGCGGATGCGTATTTGTTCGCGCAGATCAACAACGGTAATGCCCTGGCGCTGCCGTTTGCCAAAGGTTTTGGCTGGGGTGCGGAACTGAATCTGCGCTTTATCTTTGAGAAAGCCTTTACCGGCGAGAAAGGGCAGGGTTACCCGCAGGAGCGTAAAGAGCCTCAGGTGCGTAATGCCGGTATTCTGAATCAAGTGAAAGCGGCGGTGGTGAAAGAGAACTATCTCGATACACTGCGCGCTATCGATCTTGAGCTGGTGAAAACCGCGGTCAGCGGCCAGCGCTTCCAGCAGTGTTTCTTTGAAAACAGCCAGGATAAAGCGATTACCGATTTTGTCCGCGAGGTGCTGGCGTAAATCAAAACGGGCGATGTCACCATCGCCCGTTATCTTTGTTAGCCTGGCATCTGTGGATAAACACCCGGGCCAATTGGCAGCCCCAGCGCATACCAGCCCAGCAGGAAGATAATCCAGGTGATAATGAACACCACCGGATACGGGAAGATCAGCATGTAGTAGGTGCCGAGCTGCGCATCTTTGCGGTAACGCTGCAGGAAGCCGAGGAACAGCGGTAAGAACGGCGACATCGGCGCTAACGGGATCACCGACGAGTCGGCAATACGGAAAATCAGCTGCGCAAATGCCGGGTGGAAACCGAGCAGCATAAACATCGGCACAAAAATTGGCGCCAGAATCGACCAGATCGCCGAGCCGCTGGCGATAAACATACACAGGAAGGCCGACAGGAACATCAGGCCGAGGAACGCAGGTGCGCCACTGACGCCTGCGGCTTCAATCAGGTCAGTCAGGCCAATCGCCATAAACTTGCCCATGTTGCTCCAGTTAAAGAAAGCAACAAACTGCGACAGTGGAAACACCATCACAATAAAGCCCGCCATGCCCTTCATCGGATCGACCAGCAGCTTCGGCACATCGTCGGCTTTGCGGATCTGCTTCGTTGCCACGCCATAGGCAATCGCGACAGCAAAGAAGAACAGAATAATGATTGGCACAATACCCTGAATAAACGGCGACGGGACGATAGCGCCGGTTTTCGGGTTACGCAGCGGTGCGCCTTCCGGCACCACCAGCAGCGCCATCAGACCGATAAACACCAGCGCGGCGATACCTGCGGCTTTCAGACCACGGTTCTCTTCGGGTGTCAGTTCCGCCAGGCGTTCACCGGTGCCACCTTCCCAGGCAGGCAGACGCGGCTCGATAAATTTATCCGTCAGCAGTGCGCCCGCAATGGTCAGCACAATCACTGAGCTGGCCATAAAGTACCAGTTATCGATCACGCTGACGTGCACGGTATCACTGACCGCTTTTGCCGCTTCGGTACTGATACCGGACAGCAGCACATCGGTGGTGACAATCAGCAGGTTGGCGGTAAAACCGGAACCGACCCCGGCGATAGCAGCCAGCAGACCCGCCACCGGATGACGACCCACGGCGATAAAGATCAGCGCACCCAGCGGCGGCATCACCACCAGCGCGGCATCAGAGGAGATATGGCTGAAGAAGGCGATAAACAGCACCATATAACTGGCGTAGCGACGGCTGACGCGTGACGCCATCTTCACCATCAGTGACTGCAGTAAGCCGACTTTTTCCGCCAGTCCGGCGCCAATTACCAGCGCCAGAATCGCCCCCAGCGGCGTGAAGCCACTGAAGTTTTTAATAATATTGGGGAAGATCCACTGTAAGCCTTCGATGCTGAGCAGGTTTTTCACCCTGACCAGTTCACCGTTGGCCGGGTTCTTTACCGCCAGATCCAGCCAGCTGATAACCGCGGTGGCGATCATCAGGATCACGATCAGCCAGACAAACAGCAGAAAAGGATTGGGCACTTTATTGCCGACGCGCTCAATCCAGGTAAATAGTTTCCCAGGGCTTTTCCCGGAGGTCGATACTGCCTCACTCATGATGCTGGCCTCATTCTTGTCGTATTTGCATTGTTTTATTCAGGCTGGACGCTTTCCTTTTCTGCCCGTGTTACCCGTGCTTTGGGGTCCGCACAGCCTGTTTATTGTTATTACGTCGGGTCAGTGACCCTGACCCGATCGGGTGGAGCGAATTACAGTGGCGACGGTGTGACGCCAGACGGAATCGGGCAGCTGTACGGCTGTTCCGCACGTCCGGTTGCAAACTCGGCGCGGCAGCGCGCCAGTGCGTCGTCATCTGCCAGCAAACTGCTGGCAGTCGCGGCCATCACTTTGGCCGCCAGAAACATCCCTTTATGGGCGATAGCCGTGCGGCCCTGCGCCACCAGTTGCCAGGTGTGCAGCGGCGTGCCCAGCGCGAAGCAGGGAGTAAAGCACTGCGCGGTCGGCGTCACCCAGCTGACATCACCGACATCTGTCGAGCCATACAGTAGCTCCTTGTTGGCGGCATAAGGGGCGACCTCATCGGTCAGTACCTTATCGCCCAGCGCCTGTGCCCACTGCTCACCAGCCTCGCCGCCGGTGCGGGCAATATTCAGTTTGGCGTTGCGGATATCGTCGCGGGTCAGGGTGGCGCGGATCTGCTGCGCAAAGGTCACTTCCTGCTCGCTGTACTGCGGCACGCCAAACGCCTGCAAATGGCCCAGCATTACCTGTTCCAGGCAGCGGTTAGGGATGTAGTTGGAGCAGGCTTTATCAAAGCGCACGCTCATTTCGGTGTCGGTCATCAGTGCCGCGCCTTTGGCGATATTAATCACCCGCTGGTAGATGTCCTGCGCCTGATCGAGCTGTGGCGCACGGATCAGATACAGCACTTCGGCATCGGCCTGCACCACGTTTGGTGAGTGGCCACCGGCGTTGGTCACCGCATAGTGCAGACGCGCTTCCTGTACGATATGTTCGCGCAGGAAGTTGGCGCCGGTATTCATCAGCGTCACCGCATCCAGTGCGCTGCGTCCGAGGTGAGGTGAGTTGGCGGCATGGGCGGCCACGCCTTTAAAGCGGAACGCGGCCTGGATATTGGCCAGCGTACTGTTGCTGAAAATGCCGGCGAACGATTCCGGATGCCAGGTGATGGCGGCGTCGATATCGTCAAACAGCCCTTCGCGCACCATATAGGTTTTGCCGGAACCGCCTTCTTCGCCCGGGCATCCGTAAAAGCGTACCGTGCCGCGCAGTCCTTGTTGATCAATCAGCTGTTTGACGGCAAAGGCCGCCGCCATTGCCGCGGTGCCCAGCAGATTGTGGCCGCAGCCATGGCCGTTGCCATTTTCCACCAGCGCTTCCGGCGTCGCACAACCCGCTTTCTGGCTCAGTCCTGCCAGCGCGTCGTATTCGCCCAGCAGGGCGATCACCGGTTTACCGCTGCCGTAGCTGGCGATAAATGCGGTTTCAATATTGCCGACGCCGCGCTCGACGTGGAATCCTTCCTGCTCCAGCGCACTGGCCAGCAGCTCTGCTGACACCGTTTCGCGGAAGCGGGTTTCCGGATTGTCCCAGATGGCGTCACTCAGCGTACTGAAACGCGTCTGCTGGCTGTCGATATAGCTGCCGATCAGTTCTTCGGTGTGATTCATTTTGCCTCCTGGTACTGCGGCAGATTGAGCGCCAGGGTGGCGAGGGTTTTGACGGCAACCGGCATCACGTTCTCATCGAAGTCGAATTTCTCGTTGTGATGACCCGCGCTGAGTTCGGTGCCAAAGATCACATACGATGCCTGGCCGCCCAGCGCTTTAACACGCTCCATCATATAGGTGGCGTCTTCGGAGCCCGCGGCCTCCGGCACGCTGTCGATGATCGACGTCAGTTCTGCAATGGTCTCGGCCTGACGGTGGATATAGCTGACCCATGGTGCGGTCGGCTGGCTGTTGCGCGCAGCACCCATCAGTTTCACCTCATGCTCTACGCCGTACATCGCTGCGGTGCCGCTGATCACCTGCAGTGCCTGCTGATAGATAAAGTCGTTGACCGCGTTGCTTGCGCCGCGCGTTTCCACTTTCATAAAGGCGTGATCCGCCACCACATTGCGTCCGCTGCCCGCCTGCAGTACGCCGACGTTGACACGGCCGCTGCCGCCGCTGTGTTGTGTCAGAGTATGCAGCGCCAGCGTGGCGTTGGCCGCGGCCAGCAGGGCGTTGCGGCCCTCTTCCGGACGGCCGCCGGCATGGGACGCCACACCACGGAAGGTGACATCCAGTTTAGTGGTCGCCATAAAGCCGTTGCTGCCGCAGATGATTTCACCATTCGGTACACCGGTGCCGATATGAATGGCGGTAAAGAAGTCGACGTCATCTACCACGCCCGCTTCCACCATTGATTTGGCGCCACGCGTCCCTTCTTCGGCGGGCTGGAAAATAATCTTGATAGTGCCGCTCAGCTGATCTTTCAGCTGCATCAGCACCGTGGCAAGGCCCAGACCAATGGCGGTATGGCCGTCGTGACCGCAGGCGTGCATCATCCCCGCATTGCAGGAGGCAAAGCCGTCGCGGAACGGACGGTGATCGTCCGCCAGCTTTTCATTCAGGTCGAGGGCGTCCATATCGACGCGGAACCCCATTACCGGACCGGGACGACCGGTATCCAGCGTGGCGACAATCCCGCAGAAGCCACCGGAGAAATGCGGCAGCCACTCCGCCAGAGCACCCTGTTCCAGTGCGCGTGCTTCCTGCTGCTGCAGCACTTCCGCGGAAGGCAGTCCCATGCGCGCATCGGCTTTGATCACCTGTTGACCGGTCTGCAGCTGATAACCTAAACGATTCAACTCATCCGCCACCAGCGTGGCGGTACGGAACTCCAGCCAGCCTGATTCGGCATATAAATGAAAATCACGGCGCCAGTGTTGCAGGCGTGGAAATAGATCGGCCACGATATCTGAAAGGGTGCTCATTACACTTTTCCTTAATGCTTTGTCGTATAAATCACGGACAGGGTTATCTCGCTGAGAACAGGTCCCCGTTCTGGCAATATCGGCAAATTAACTCAGCGGATGTCAGGACGATGGAGCGCCTTTTACAGCATGGGGATGCCTGATAATTCTTGCTGTTACTGGTTTTTCGCCTGATATCACCAGTTGAATAAGTTTTTGTTATGACTGCGGCGTTATTATCAGAAAAACAGATGGAAAGCGTTCTGTTCGTTATTTTTCTTAGCAATCAATTAACACATCTTATTAACGACAGCCTTGCGGCTTTACGAAGTGAAAATATGACATTACCGGCAGAAAAAAATAACATCTGGTTTAATCCAATTTTTTCGAATGTACACAATGTTCACTGATGGCATAAGATGCCAGGATCTTTTTCGTGATAAACAATGGTTATCACTCTGTTGAAGGAACTATCCCGATGCCTGCCGCGATAAAACTGCACCAGCTCCGCGCCTTTGTTGATGTCACCCTGCAGGGGAGTATCCGCGCCGCCAGCCGCGTGTCCGGTATCTCGCAGCCCGCGCTGAGCAAAGCGATTCAGGAGCTGGAGGAGGTGCTGGGCGCGCGCCTGTTTATCCGTCAGCAGCAGGGCGTGGTGCTGACGGATATCGGCCATAACTTTTACAAACATGCCAGCCTGGTGCTGGAGGAGCTGCGCGTGGCGCAGGAAGATGTCCAGCAACGGCTGGGACTGGCGGGCGGCAGGGTGAATATCGGTGTCGGCAGCAGTGTGGCGCGTACCGTGATGCCGAGGGTGGTGACGCAGTTTCACCGTGAATATCCCAATGTGCAGTTGCGTATTGTTGAAGGGCAGCTGGTGTCGATGTTGCCGGAGCTGCGTCAGGGGCTGCTCGACTTCACCATCAATACCTATGATGAAAGCCATTTTGATACCGAGCTGACCTACGAGCGGCTGATGGATAAAGAGTATCGCGTGGTAGTGCGGCGCGGCCACCCTTGTGCGAAGGCGCGCAGCCTGAGTGAGCTGCAACAGTGTGACTGGACGATGCCGACACCGAAAGGCAGCTACTACCGTTTACTGCGCGACCTGTTTGGCGATATGGGGATTGCGCCGTCGGTGATGGTGACCTGCGAAACCTTTATGGCCTGCACCAGCCTGGTGGCGAACAGCGATTTTGTTACCGTGCTGTCGGACGATGTGGTGTCAGATCCGATCCTCGGCAATCAGCTGGTGGCGCTGGATCTCGATCAACCGCTGCCAAAAGCCAGTTTCTTCCTGATCCAGCGGCGCGATACCGCGCTGACGCCGATGGGGGCGTATCTGGCGCAGCTGTTCCGGCGCAATTGCTAGCGGGTTGCGGCTTTGTCCGGGCTAATCACCAGCCATACGGCGCAGCAGACCACCAGCGCACCGGCAATAAAACCCGTGGTGATGGTTTCACCCAGCACCAGATAGCCCCACAGCAAGGCAAACGGGGGAATCAAAAAGGTGACGGTGAGCGAGCGTAGCGGGCCGATATCGGCAATCAGACGGAAATAGAGGATATACGCTGCAGCAGTGCACAGGCTGCCGAGCAGCAGCACGCTGAACCAGATATCCGCCTGCTGCCAGTGAATGTGTGGCGAGGTCATTGCTGAACCGATAAAAAACGGCAGCAGGAACAGTGCTGCACCTGCCTGGCTGCCAAAAGCGACGGTTCTGGCATCCAGGCCGCCGCGTTGTGTAATCCAGCGGCGGGTGAGAAAACCCGCCAGGCCGTAACAACCCGTCGCCACCAGGCAGGCCAGCACACCTGCGAACACGGCATCATCGGCATGGCTTTCTCCCACTGTGGTGAGCAAGGCGATGCCCGCCAGTCCCAGCACCACACCCAGCCATTTTCGTGCCGTCAGCCGTTCTGCAAAGCAGGTGACGCCAATCAGAGCGCCCATCAGCGGTGTGGTGGCATTAAGAATTGCCGAATAACCCGCCGGCAGCCAGCGGGCGGCAATGCAGTACATAAAGAACGGGATACCGGAGTTGATCACGCCCAGCAGCAGCGAGGAAGCCAGTTTGCCGTTAAACCGGAACGGGGATTTCAGCAATGCCAGGATGGCAGCCAGAGTAATAAAAGCAATAAAGACGCGTAAAAATGCCACATTGATGGCGCCAAATGCCGGTGCGGCAATGCGCATCAGCAGGAAGCTCCCGCCCCATAGCGCGGCAAGCAGTAGCAGTCGGGCGTAGTCCGCAGTGCGCATCGCTTCCTCTCTTATTTATTCGGTCAGTGAAAAGCCACAGGTATTAATTAACCTGATCTTTATCCTGCAGACAACCATGTGCATACCACTCCGTCCTCCATGCTGTGAGGGATGCCCATAAGAACATATTCTGTGCCTGACCAGCATGGGTTACATCGCACATTTTTTCACTGGCGGTCTGGCTACACTTTCTTGTGGGTGATAATCAGGAGGTGAAACTATGCAGCTCAATCCCTATCTGTTTTTAAACGGCAACACAGCAGAAGCGATCACCTTTTACCAGCAGGCGATCGATGCACAAACGGTGTTTCAGATGACTTTCGCCGAGATGCCGCCACAGCAGCAACAGGAAGAGGGCTGCGCCTCAGCGTTTGCCTTTCCGCCAGACAAAATCATGCATGCTGAGCTGCGGGTCGGTGACAGTCAGCTGATGCTGAGCGATGGCAATATGGCGAGTGGCGATCAGTCGCATCATGGCTATGCCATTAGTCTGGCGAGTGAGGAGCTGGACGAGGGAAAACGCTGGTTCGACAATCTGCGCGAAGGGGGAAATGTCACGATGCCGTGGAGCGAAACCTTCTGGGCGCAGGGTTTTGGCATGCTGACCGATCAGTTTGGCGTGCACTGGATGGTCAGTGTGATGAAGCCGGTAGATTACGAGGTGTAGCACAGCAAATGGGGCGCAAATGCGCCCCATTGTCATCAGAAGTTGTAACCCACCACCAGGTAGTAACCCCAGCCGGTTGATTTCACTTCAAATGGACCTTTACCGAAGTCCAGGGTTTCGCCATCAGCCCACTGACCGCCGTTGTGGAAG
This sequence comes from Erwinia sp. V71, assembly GCF_965644245.1. NCBI lineage: Bacteria > Pseudomonadati > Pseudomonadota > Gammaproteobacteria > Enterobacterales > Erwiniaceae > Erwinia > Erwinia sp. V71. Next base: position 311 of record NZ_CBFFRK010000110.1, on the reverse strand, counting down.
TAACGCGCCACCACAGAGTAGTGCCAGTGATCGTAGCCCAGAGACAGGATATGACTGGACGCGATGGAGTTATTGGTACGCGTTTCGTTGCCCGTCTTATCACGCAGATCGGAACCGAAGTCGAAGTTGGTGAAACCAACGTAGGTCAGGTTGCCGCCCCACAGGGTGGTAAGAGGCAGGAAGTATTTGATTTTGAAACGGTAGCCGTCCCAGCTGTCTTCGTTCGCTGCACCGTAGTTCGCGAATTCAGATAATAAGTGCAACGCTTGGTCATGTGGATGGAGGGACGGTTAGCTACCGATAAGCTATCC
>NZ_CBFFRK010000109.1:0-14678 GCF_965644245.1 Erwinia sp. V71 | reverse complement strand
AGGATGTTAAAAAGTGTTCACCATGTCCCCGAACACCTGTCTGCAATGTCCCCGGACCGTACAGTTATGGGGGAGGGAATAGAGAAGTGAGTGATTACTTCGCGGCTGCAGCCGCGTCACTGACCCACTTATCAAACTGTGCCTGGTGTGCCTTGATCCAGCCATCAACATGACGGTTTATATTCTCTTCTGATGACTCACCAGCATGCATCCGCGCATTCTGGGCGTTGATATCGGTGATAGGCAGTTTCATCTCCGCAAACAGCTTCGCCGCTGCCGGGTTCTTCGCCGCCCACTCCTTGTTGGCAACAATATGCATGGTGTTCACCGGGAAGCCATAGTTTGCGCCGTTGGCAAGTTTGGTATCGACATCTTTCTGCTCGCCCGGCAGTGAAGAGAACGGCACCTGCAGCCAGACCACATCTTTACCCGGCACCAGCACATCACTCAGCCAGTACGGCGTCCAGGTGTAATAGATAATCGGTTTACCCTGCTTATAACGCGCCAGCGTATCGGCGATCATCGCAGAGTAGTTACCCATATTCGCTACCGTGGTTTTTTCCAGGTCGTACGCTTTCATCTGGTGGTTAATGACCGCTTCACAGCCCCAGCCCGGCGTACAACCGGTCAGATCGGCTTTGCCGTCACCGTTGGTATCAAACAGCTGAGCGATTTTCGGATCTTTCAGCTGATCGAGACGGGTGATGTGATACTTCTCGGCGGTTTTCTTGTCGATCAGATAACCCTGTGCGGCACCGGAAACATAAGTACCCTCGCGATAAAACTTTTGATCGCCGCCTGCCGCTTTATACATATCGTCATGCAGTGGCTGCCAGTTCACGGCAGTAAAAGTGGCATCGCCAGAGGCAATCGAGGTGTAGCCGACGTTGTAGTCAACTTCGCTGGGCTTCTCCACGGTATAACCCAGTTTCTCCAGCGCGCGGCTGACCAGCAGCGTCTGGAACGTCTCTTCGGTGATGGTGCTCTGAATCGGTTTCACGGTGATGCCTTTACCCGGCAACTCCGCGGCGGAAATCTGTGTCGTGGCCAGAGTGGTTAAGGCGGCTGCCAACAATGCTGTCTTGCGCATAGCGATTCCTTCTTGATGAGTTTTTATTGCGTATGCAGGCGGTGCGCGGTCACGCACCGCCTGAAAGGTTGTTGCTGTCTCAGGTAGCGTTACGTCGGCTACTTCGACAGAAACGGACGGGTCAGCAGGCCAATCGGACCGCTGGTGTACCAGTGGCGGCTGCCACGGCTGCGGCTGTCACGGCCCAGTGACTGGGTGAGGCGGTCGAGAATGATCGCGAGGATCACGATACCGACACCGCCAACGGTGGCGAGGCCCATATCCAGGCGGCCAATGCCGCGCAGCACCATCTGTCCCAGACCGCCGACGGCGATCATCGAGGCGATCACCACCATCGACAGCGCCAGCATCAGCGTCTGGTTCACGCCCGCCATAATGGTTGGCATGGCCAGCGGCAGCTGGACTTTAAACAGCATCTGACGCGGGCTGGCGCCAAACGACTCACCGGCTTCAATCAGATCGGCAGGCACCTGTTTAATCCCCAGAATGGTCAGACGCACAATCGGCGGCACGGCAAAGATAATCGTCACCACCACACCAGGGACGTTGCCGATACCAAACAGCATCACAATCGGCACCAGATAGACGAAGGCTGGGGTGGTCTGCATCGCATCCAGCAGCGGACGAATAATCTTCGCCGCACGGTCACTGCGCGCCAGCCAGATACCCAGCGGCAGGCCGATGACAATACAGAACAGCAGGGCGGTCAGCACCAGCGCCAGCGTGATCATCGCCTGTGACCAGGCACCAATCGCGCCGATGGCAATCAGCGACACCAGTGTGGCAATGCCCATACCGAAGCTGGAGAGCTGCCAGGCGAGCAGGGCGAAGACAATAATCGCCACCGGTGCCGGCATGCCGAGCAGCAGCTGCTGGAAGGCGCTGAGGATATAATCCACCGGCACACGGATACCCTGGAACACCGGACGGAAATGAGAAACCACCCAGTCGATACCTTCCGTGACCCAGCTATCGAGCGGGATCAACGTTTTATGGAACGGATCGAGAATATTAAAGTGCTCAGCCTGCGGTGCAGGGGCGCTGTTCAGCCAGTCACTGCTGCTGGCTGCGGCGTCATGGCCGCCACCACCGGCAGGTGAACCCCAGGCGTCAGCCCCGCCACCATCGGCTGGTGCGGCGCTGCTGCTGCTGTCTGCGGGTGCGGCACTGCTGTCCGCAGGCGTGGCCCACGGATCGGCGCTGTTACTGGCGGCACTGTCGCTGGCTGGCGTGCTGGTCTGCGCAGATGCGCTTTCCCATGGATTGCTATTTTGTTCACTCATTGTTGGCCCCCTCGCGATCTAATGCCTGTAACAACATGCTCTTGGAAATGATACCGATGTACTGCCCTTCATCACCGACGATCGGCACCGCACACGGTGCCTGCGCCACATGGGACAGCAGTTCATTCAGAGAGGTATCACCCGGCATTGCGGCAGGGTTATCAAGCAACGCGGCATCCAGACCGACACCGGCGGCCAGTGCCGCTTTCAGTGAGTCCTGGGATACGACGCCAACAAATTTTTGTTTCTCCAGCACGTAGCCGAAATCGCGGTCGGCATCCTGCAGCAGCTTAATCGCGGTACGTGGGCCGAAGCCCGGTGCTTTACGCATCAGCGCGCCAGCACTGCGGCGGGCAATATCTTTGGCGCTGAACACATGGCTGATATCCACACCACGGAAGAAGGTGCGCACATAGTCATTGGCCGGGCTGTTGAGAATTTCATCCGGCGTACCAACCTGTACCACTTCGCCGCCCTGCATAATGGCAATACGGTCACCAATACGCATCGCTTCGTCGAGGTCATGGGAGATAAACACGATGGTGCGCTGATGGCGTGACTGCAGCTTAACCAGCTCATCCTGCATTTCGGTGCGGATTAACGGGTCGAGTGCGGAGAAGGCTTCATCCATCAATAATATATCCGGATTAATGGCCAGCGCACGCGCTAATCCGACGCGCTGACGCATACCACCGGAAAGCTCATCAGGATAAGCGTTAGCCCAATTTTCCAGACCGACCTGACGTAACGCATCCAGCGCTTTTTCCTGCCGCTCCTGCAGCGGGACACCGGCTAATTCCATGCCGAAGGCGGTATTATTTAATACCGTCATATGTGGCATCAGTGCGAATGACTGAAATACCATGCTGATCTTATTTCGGCGCACCTGACGCAGTTCGCTGTCAGATATTTTCGCGATGTCGACACCATCAATAATCACCTGACCGCGGGTCGGTTCTATCAGACGATTGAGAAGGCGAACCATAGTGGATTTCCCGGAACCGGATAACCCCATGATGACAAATATCTCGCCTTCTTCAATGGCCAGACTGGCGTCTTTTACCCCAAGCGAAAGGCCGGTTTTCTCCAGCAGATCTTCTTTGCTGATGCCTTTCTCGATGTGCTTAAATGCACGCTCAGGATGTTCCCCGAAAACTTTATATAAATTTTTAACTTCTAATTTAATTGCCATGCAATATTTAAATTCCTGGTTGTGGGTTGGTTATCTTATATTTTTGTGTCCTGGTGGAATAAGGTCGATATATACCCTAGCACACTGAGTCAATCTGACAACCCTTGACATGCCGTGAAGCGTAATTGCCAGAGACCATAATCTCGGATAAGGCCAGTGCTGATAAGGGATTACGGCGTGCTGATTTTTGTGAAAATTAATTGATATTTTTTGTCACTGAGAAGGTTTTGCAAGAGAATATTGATGGAAAATGACACTAATATTTCCGTTATTGCCGGAGTTGGGATGGGTTTATTACGGGGAAATAAAATAGCTTATTGTCTGAAATAGCAGAGAATAAAACGGGGCGATCAGCAATTAATGGGCGCGAAGGTTGCGCCCGTCAGGGGAAGGGGATAAGCGTGCTTAGAAGTTCCAGTCTTCGTCTTCGGTATCGACGGCTTTGCCCATCACGTAGGAGGAGCCAGATCCAGAGAAGAAGTCATGGTTTTCATCGGCATTTGGCGACAGCGCGGCGAGGATCGCCGGGTTAACGGTGGCCATTTCTGCCGGGAAGATCGCCTCATAACCCAGGTTCATCAGGGCCTTGTTGGCGTTATAGTGCAGGAAGGTTTTCACCTCTTCGCTCCAGCCGACATCCGCATACAGCGCTTCGGTATACTCCACCTCATTTTCATACAGCGCCAGCAGCAGATCATAGGCAAAGCTTTTCAGCTCTTCGCGGCGCGCATCATCCACTTTTTCCAGCGACTTCTGATACTTATAGCCGATGTAATAACCATGCACCGCTTCATCGCGGATAATCAGACGGATCAGATCGGCGGTGTTCGTCAGCTTGCCGCGGCTGGACCAGTACATCGGCAGATAGAAGCCTGAGTAGAACAGGAAAGATTCGAGGAACACGCTGGCGATTTTTTTCTTCAGCGGGTCTTCAGCAGCGTAGTGCTGCAGAATGATGTCGGCTTTCTTCTGCAGTGGCTGATTCTCTTCACTCCACTGGTAGGCGGCGTCAACATCACTGGTGTGGCACAGTGTGGAGAAAATAGAACTGTAGGAGCGGGCATGCACCGCTTCCATAAAGCTGATGTTCGACATCACCGCTTCTTCATGTGGCGTCAGCGAGTCGGCCATCAGTGCGGGCGCGCCAAGCGTGTTCTGAATGGTATCCAGCAGCGTCAGGCCGGTAAATACGCGGATAGTCAGCTGTTGTTCCTGCGCACTCAGGCTGTTCCAGGAAGGCAGATCGTTGGAAAGTGGCACTTTTTCCGGCAACCAGAAGTTGGCGGTCAGGCGGTTCCATACTTCCAGATCTTTATCATCCTGAATCTGGTTCCAGTTAATCGCTTGTACGCGTTTTAATGTGGTCATAATTGAGTTCTTTTATCTGTTGTGCAAGCCACGTACCGTGCGGCAGAAAGCCTCACTGTACGGGTGCAAGGTATTGGCGCTGACGACAGTAATACGCCCCGCAATGCTGCGGGGCGGTGTGACGAATTACAGTGAACAGGAGACGCAGCCCTGCACCTCGGTGCCTTCCAGCGCCATCTGGCGCAGACGGATGTAATAGAGGGTTTTGATCCCTTTCTTCCAGGCGTAAATCTGCGCCTTGTTGATATCGCGCGTGGTGGCGGTATCGCGGAAGAACAGCGTCAGTGACAGCCCCTGATCAACATGGCGGGTCGCTTCTGCATAGGTATCGATAATCGCTTCCGGTCCGATATCGTAAGCATCTTTATACAGATGCTGGTTATCGTTGTTCATAAACGGTGCCGGATAGTAAACGCGACCGGTTTTGCCCTCTTTACGGATCTCAATACGCGACACAATCGGGTGAATGCTCGATGTGGCGTGGTTGATATACGAAATGGAGCCCGTCGGCGGGATCGCCTGCAGGTTCTGGTTATACAGGCCGTCACGCATGACCGCATCGCGCAGCGCCAGCCAGTCGGCCTGGGTTGGCAGCGTGATACCGGCTTCGGCAAACAGCTGAGCGATACGTGCAGTACGTGGCTGCCACGCCTGCTCAACATACTGCGCAAAGTATTCTCCGCTCGCATAGCGTGATTCACGGAAGCCAGAGAAGGTCTGTTGCCGCTCACGCGCCAGCTGGTTAGAGCTGCGCAGTGCATGGTAAGTCACGCAATAGAAGTAGATATTGGTGAAATCCAGTCCTTCTTCCGAGCCATACATAATGCCTTCACGCGCCAGATAGCCGTGCAGGTTCATCTGGCCAAGACCAATCGCGTGCGACTGCGCATTGCCTTCCGCAATCGATGGCACAGAAGCGATATGGCTCATATCGGATACTGCCGTCAGCGCGCGAATGGCGATCTCAACGGTATGACCAAAGTCATCGGAATCCATCGCATGGGCGATATTCAGCGAACCGAGGTTACAGGAGATATCGCGTCCCACCTGGCGATAGCCGAGGTCATCGTTGTACTCAGTCGGCGTATTCACCTGCAGGATTTCAGAGCACAGGTTGCTCATATTAATCCGCCCGTTAATCGGGTTGGCACGGTTTACGGTATCTTCATACATGATGTACGGGTAGCCGGATTCGAACTGGATTTCTGCCAGCGTCTGGAAGAACTCACGCGGATTAATAAAGGTTTTACGAATGCGCTCGTCGGCCAGCATCTCTTCATATTTTTCGCTGATGCTGATATCGGCGAACGGCTTACCGTAGATGCGCTCGACATCATATGGCGAGAACAGCGCCATCTGCTGGTTATCACGCGCCAGCTGGAAAGTGACATCCGGGATCACCACGCCCAGCGACAGCGTTTTAATACGGATTTTCTCGTCGGCGTTTTCACGTTTGGTATCAAGGAAACGCAGAATATCCGGATGATGGGCATGCAGATAAACCGCGCCCGCACCCTGGCGCGCACCGAGCTGGTTAGCGTAGGAGAAGGCATCTTCCAGCATCTTCATTACCGGGATCACGCCGGAAGACTGGTTTTCGATACGCTTAATCGGTGCGCCCGCTTCACGCAGGTTGGAGAGCAGGAATGCCACGCCGCCGCCGCGTTTTGACAACTGCAGGGCCGAGTTCACCGAGCGGCCAATCGACTCCATATTGTCCTCGATGCGCAACAGGAAGCAGGAGACCAGCTCGCCGCGCTGCTGTTTACCGCAGTTGAGGAAGGTCGGCGTCGCAGGCTGGAAGCGGCCGGACAGCACTTCTTCCATCAGTGACACGGCCAGTTTTTCGTCACCCTGCGCGAGGGTCAGCGCCAGCATACAGACGCGATCTTCGAAATTTTCCAGATAGCGTTTGCCATCGAAGGTTTTCAGCGCATAGCTGGTGTAGAACTTCCACGCACCGAGGAAGGTCTGAAAGCGGAAGCGTGCCGCATAAGCCTGTTCAAACAGGCTGCGCACAAACTCAAATGACCAGGCGTTAAGCACTTCGGCTTCGTAATAGCCTTCCGCCACCAGATACTGCAGGCGAGCTTCCAGCGAGTCGAAAGGTACGCTGTTGGGGATCACATGCTGCAGGAAAAACTGGCGCGTCGCTTCGTGGTCTTTATCAAACTGAATACGGCCGTCAGCATCATAAAGGTTAAGCATCGCGTTAAGCGCATGATAGTCCAGCGCCGTAGCAGCTGGTTTTATGAGAGTGCTGTCTGTCGTTGCCAAAATTGGGTTACTCCCGCTCGTACGTTAGCTATGTCATCAGCGGTTCCCAGTAACTCGAAGCGATAGAGATAAGGAACCTGACATTTTTGCGCAATGATGTCGCCCGCAATGCAAAAGGCTTCGCCGAAATTGCGGTTGCCCGCTGCAATCACGCCGCGAATCAGGCGGCGGTTAGCTTCATCATTCAGAAATTGAATCACCTGTTTGGGGACAGCGCCGCGTGCGCTGCCGCCACCGTAGCTCGGCACCACCAGGATATAGGGGGTTTCCACCTGCAAGCGCTGTGCGATGTCCAGCGGAATGCGCCGCGCCGGTAAGCCCAAACGGCTGATAAAACGGTGCGTGTTTTCCGACTGGCTGGAAAAATAGACCAGTGGAAACATGGGATCAGCCTTGCGCCATGGCCAGCTGGCCTAACGCAGAGATTTTGTCCGGGCGGAAACCGCTCCAGTGATCGTTGGCCGCCATCACCACTGGCACCTGACGGTAACCGAGTGATTTCAGGGTTTCTACGGCAGCGGGTTCGTGGTCAAGATTAACCAGCTGATAGTTAATTCCTTTTTTATCCATGGCGTTTTTTGTTGCATTGCACTGGACACAGTTATCTTTAGTGTAAATAATAATGCTCATGATTCGCATTTACCTTTATCGTCAGAAGCGCTGCGTTTTGCGAATCACCTTTTGCCACTGATTCGCCCATTCTCTTCACCACCACTAGTGGTGTTCTTGATGTTTGTAATACTAGATATAGTGCCCGGATAAATCAACCGCACCAGATATAGTGTTTTCTGATTTCTTAAGACCTAGGTCTGCTAAAGCCTTGCGCCATGCGGGTTGCAAGCTAAAAAAATTATTTTTTAGCTAAGTAATTTGCCGTCAGGCAAAAAAAATCCCCGCCACAGGGCAGGGATCGGAGAGAGGGGAGAGGAAGAGGTTAGCGACGTGACGCCAGCAGGGCGCCCACCACAATCCCGACCGCCGTACCAATGCCGACGCCATGCCATGGTTTATCATGTACATAGTTATCGACCTGAGTGCTGGCGTCTTTAGCCGCCTGAGTCACCCGGTTGCGGCCATTCAGCTTCGCCCGTGTCTCTTTTAACAGCGATTCTGCTTTCACGCGTGCGGAGTCGATCTCTTCCTTCGTTTTGCTGCCGTAAGATTTCAACAGATCGTCAAGCGTATCGGCCAGTAAAGAGACGTCCTGGTTAATATCGATATCTTCGGTTTTCGTCGTTTTATTAAACATTTTTCACTCCCTTTGCGTTGATAGCTGACATTAAGTGTAGACCATGCCTTCTTGCTCAGACGGTTTCTGGACTATTCCGAAAGCCCTGCCCGCCAGCCCTGTTGTAAGGTTGCGGGTTTTTTGCAACACGAATGCAACACGAAGAGGAACAAGCATGTATTTACGACCTGATGAGGTGGCGCGCGTACTGGAAAAAGCCGGATTCGAGATGGATGCGGTGACGCCAAAAACTTACGGCTACCGGCGCGGCGACAACTATGTGTATGTGAACCGTGAAGCGCGGATGGGTCGTACCGCACTGATTATTCATCCGACGCTGAAAGAGAAAAGCCAGCATATTGCTGAGCCGGCCAGCGAGATGAAAACCTGCGATCATTACACGCAGTTTCCCATTTATCTGGCCGGTGAGCACCCTGATCACTACGGCATTCCATACGGTTTCAGCTCACGGGCTGCACTGGAACGTTATCTGGAACGCCTGTTTGATTAAGCTTTCATCCTTATGATTTATGGAGTTGCTTTCCGCGGGCACCCCCTGTATAACGTTTCTCCCATATAGAAGTTTAGACGTCCATATGGTTAAACTAAATGCAGACAGACGAGCAGAGCGCCACTTCCACGCAGTTTAAACGCACCATGAAAGCACGCCATCTGGTGATGCTTTCTCTCGGCGGTGTAATCGGCACCGGGCTGTTTTTTAATACCGGGTATATTATTTCCACGACTGGCGCGGCGGGCACGCTGCTGGCGTACCTGATTGGTGCGCTGGTGGTGTATCTGGTAATGCTGTGCCTCGGTGAACTGTCGGTGGCGATGCCGGAAACCGGTGCGTTTCATGTTTATGCCGCACGCTATCTGAGTCCGGCAACCGGTTACACAGTCGCCTGGCTCTACTGGCTGACCTGGACCGTCGCACTGGGTTCCAGCCTGACTGCCGCAGGCTTCTGTATGCAGTACTGGTTCCCGGATACGCCGGTCTGGCTGTGGTGCCTGATTTTCTGCGCCGTTATCTTCCTGCTGAACATTATCTCCTCACGCTTTTTTGCCGAGGGGGAGTTCTGGTTCTCGATTATCAAAGTCGTCACCATCCTGGCGTTTATCATTCTGGGTGCAGGCGCGATGTTTGGTTTTATTCCGCTGAAAGATGGCTCCAGCGCGCCGTTCTTCTCCAATATCACCGCCTCCGGCTGGCTGCCCCACGGTAGCCTGCCGATTCTGATGACCATGGTGGCGGTAAACTTTGCTTTTTCTGGCACGGAGCTGATTGGCATTGCTGCCGGCGAAACGGAGAACCCGCATAAAGTGGTGCCGGTGGCGATCCGCACCACGTTGGCGCGACTGGTGATCTTTTTCCTCGGCACCGTGCTGGTGCTGGCGGCGCTGATCCCCATGGATCAGGCGGGCATCGTGAAGAGTCCGTTTGTGCTGGTGTTCGAAAAGATCGGTATTCCTTATGCTGCAGATATCTTCAACTTTGTGATCCTGACGGCGATCCTGTCGGCGGCGAACTCCGGCCTGTATGCGTCCGGTCGCATGCTGTGGTCGCTGGCTAATGAGCGTACGCTGCCGGGCTGCTTCGCCCGAATGACACGACGCGGTATTCCTCTGGTGGCGATCTCTGTCAGCATGCTCGGTGGTCTGCTGGCGCTGTTCTCCAGTGTGGTGGCACCGGATACGGTGTTTGTCGCGCTTTCTGCTATTTCCGGTTTTGCGGTGGTGGCGGTGTGGCTGAGTATCTGTGCCGCGCATTACGCATTTCGCCGTCAGCATCTGCGCGCGGGGCGTCCGTTATCGGCGCTGAAATATCGTGCGCCGTGGTTCCCGCTGACGCCAATACTGGGCTTCCTGCTCTGTCTGCTGGCCTGTGTCGGACTGGTGTTTGACCCGGAACAGCGCATTGCGCTGTGGTGCGGCGTGCCCTTTGTGCTGTTGTGTTATGGTGCTTACCATGTCACGCAGCGACTGAAAAAACGTGAAATTACCCGGGAGACAGAACATGTCGTTTAATAATCCACTGACGGAGATTCTGGCCCGGCGCGCCACTCTGGTGCTGGATGGCGCACTGGCGACCGAACTGGAAGCACGTGGCTGTAACCTGGCCGACAGCCTGTGGTCTGCGAAGGTGCTGATGGAGAACCCGGAGCTGATTTACCAGGTGCACTACGACTATTATGCGGCGGGCGCGCAGTGTGCGATCACCGCCAGCTATCAGACGACACCACTGGGCTTTGCCGCACGCGGGCTGGATGCTGAACAGGCGCAGGCCTTAATCAGCAAAAGTGCACAGCTGGCGCTGCAGGCGCGGGCAGATTACCTGGCGCAGCATCCGCAGGCGGGTCCGTTGCTGGTGGCGGGATCGGTGGGGCCTTATGGTGCGTATCTGGCGAATGGCGCAGAGTATCGCGGTGACTACCTGCTGCCGGAAGAAGAAATGATGGCCTTTCACCGTCCGCGAGTGGCGGCGCTGGTGGCGGCAGGTGTCGACCTGCTGGCCTGCGAAACGTTACCTTCGTTTGCTGAAATTCAGGCACTGGTGGCGTTGCTGGCCGGGTTCCCGGATACCTCTGCCTGGTTCACGTTCACCCTGCGCGACAGCGAACATCTGAGTGACGGCACACCGCTGGCGGATGTGCTGGCGCTGCTGGAACACTGCCCGCAGGTGGTGGCACTGGGGATTAACTGCATTGCGCTGGAGAGTGTGACAGCAGCGCTCAACACGCTGGCGGCGCTGAGCGAGAAGCCGCTGGTGGTCTACCCTAATTCCGGTGAACAGTATGATGCGACCAGTAAAACCTGGAGCCACGCGGCGGCGGGCTGCACGTTAAGCGACAAACTGCCGGAGTGGCGGGCGGCGGGCGCCAGACTGATTGGTGGCTGCTGTCGCACCACGCCGCAGGATATCTCCGCACTGGCAAGTTGTTGTCATCATTGATGATTCACTGAAAATTTGTCTTATAACGCCTGGCAATACCAGTGATGCATGATGAAAAGCTGCCACACAGCGCTTAGACTATCAGCATCATTTAATTGCTGTGAGATGGATTATGAAAGCGATTTTACTGGCCCTGGTTTCACTGGTGATGCTGAGTGGCTGCGCCACAATTGTGGGAAGCGAAACGCAGTCAGTGCGCATTGATTCCCGGCCACAGGGTGCCAGTGTGGTGATTCAGGATGAAACAGGGCGTGCGGTGGCGCAGGGACGGACACCGTTTACCGTGACGCTGGCAAAATCCGATGGCAGCTATTTTGGCAAAAAACGCTTTCGCGTAATGCTGGAAGCGCCGGGCTATGTGCCGCAGACGCTGGGACTGGAAGGCCAGGCTAACCTGTGGTACAGCGTGGGTAATATCCCGCTGCTCGGTGTGCCTGGCTGGCTGGTGGTCGACCCGTATAACGGTGGTATGTACACCCTGAAACCGGAAAGCTTGCTGGTGACGCTGAATCCGGTCGGCGCACGCGGCGGCTGATCATCACGGGCGGGATGACCCCGCCCGCTCAGCGACAACCTGCTTTCACTCCCACAAACGTTATTGCGCGGTGGGGTTAAGCAGGGTCCCCCCTGACTTGTATTTCGCCAGATACTGATGCTGGAAAATACACATACGAATGGTGTTGCGATACTCACCGTTGATAAAGAATTCGTGGATAAGTTCGCCTTCAATATCAAAGCCCAGTTTGCTGTAGATATGAATGGCTTTTTCATTCTCTTTATCGACAATCAGGTACAGCTTGTAGAGATTCAGCACTGAAAAGCCGTAATCCATCGCCAGTTTCGCGGCCTGACTGGCTAAGCCTTTGCCCTGGTGCGCGGGATCGATAATGATCTGAAATTCCGCGCGGCGGTGAATATGGTTGATCTCCACCAGTTCGACCAGTCCCACTTTCACCCCATGATGTTCCACCACAAAGCGGCGTTCGCTCTGATCGTGAATATGTTTGTCGTAAAGATCAGACAGCTCAACAAAGGCTTCATAAGGTTCTTCAAACCAGTAGCGCATAACACTGGCGTTATTATCCAGCTGATGAACGAAATGCAGGTCTTCGCGCTCCAGCGGCCGGAGTCTGACCGCAGCTTCGGTGGTCATGGGGGCATCCTTATGCAGAGAAGTTGCCGGGAGTATAGCGCTAAAGCGGGTATTTCCGGCAAACCGCAGCTCAGGCATTCACAATCTCTTCTGCCAGCGTAGCCGCCCGCTGCAGATTGTCCGCGCTGTCTACCCTGAGCCACGGGCGCCCTGCAGTATCAATCAGGGCGGTGGAAAACTGGCAGAAAGCACGCTCAAAGATATGATACAGCTGTACTTCCCCCTCAAAAGGCAGTGCTGACAGTTGTTCCACCACAAAATGACGGGCTGCATCACTGAGTTTCAGCAGCGTAATAAAGCGACCCGCAACACGCTGGCCTGGGATGAATGCGCTGCCACGTCCGGCGATAAGTAAGCCTGCATGAGTTTCACTGTGCGTCGTCGCGATCCGCACTGTCCTGCCTGGCGCCAGGCTGTCAGAATCAATCGCCAGACAAATCTCTGCCGGATGGTTACTCAGTTGCCTGAGCAGGGAAGGTGGGATTAGCAGATCGCCTTCATAATAAATCACCGGCCCATCATGTCTGCTGAGCACCAGCAGTGCACTCCAGTCAAGATTGAGTACGTGATGCAACGGATTATTCAGCAGTACGACATGGCTGTGGCGCAGTAAGGCAAACAGAATTGCCGATAACTCCGCTGCGCCGTGGCCGAGGACAAAGGTTTTATGGCCGATACCGGCGCGATCAAAACTTCGCAGCTGGTAATCAATGATGCGATCTTTACCCGCCAGCAGACAGGCCTGGTGATGTGTGGCGGTAAAGGGCAATAAACGCTGACTGCAACCCGCCATCAGGCATGCAAGACGCATGGTGGTCTCCTTTTCAACAGCGCAAATGTGGATACAGACGCCGGTTTACCGGGCGTTAATCTGAGATGACGGGGGGCCGCGTGAGGCGTGATGTGGATGCGATCATCGCCCTGATGACGGCCAGCAAATCGTCGATATCGCTGAAATTCATCTCTCCCTGAATGCCAATACGCAGACTGCTGGCACCATTGCGGTTTATGGACAGCGGCGTCTGCAGCCAGCTCAGATGGTCATGCAACACACTGAAATCGATACGTTGCTGTGTCACCAGCGTGACAAATAAAGGGGCACAATACTGTGGTTCAACCAGCGGCTGGAAGCCTGCCGCCGCCATCCCTTTTAGCAGGTAGATCATGCGCTGGCAGTAGAGCTGGAAACGCGCTTCGCGTCCGCCCTGGTGCTGATAGGCGTCAATCGCATCCTGCAATGCCTGCATCACCTGTAACGGCGAAGTGAAACGCCATTGCCCATGATCTTTCAGTGCCAGATACTGCGCTTTAAGATCGAGGCTGAACACGCGTGGTGGTGCACTGGGCGTTAACTCGTTGTGGCGTACCAGCACAAACGCCATACCGGGCGCGCCATGCAGGCACTGACTGACGGAGAGGGCTGCCGCGGCCAGCCCTGGTACGGTAAAATTCACGGGCAGTACGCCAAAGGTCGCGCTGATATCGACCAGCAGACGGCAACCATATTGCGTGGCCAGCCGCTCCAGAGCATCAATGTCATTCTTGACGCCGAGCTGGGTTTCAAAATGCACGGCGGCGATATGGGTAATGGTGTGATCCTGTGCTAGACTCTCCGCCACCCGCGCCAGGTCGATACCACGCTGTTTATCGAGCGCCAGCACGGAGTAGCGGATATGGTGAATATGCGCGATTTCCGTCATCCGGTCGGCGGACTCGCCATTGGTGACAATCAGCAGATGGTCGGTCGCGGAAAGCAGGGTGCAGAGCATCGCTTCAACGGCAAAGGCTCCGCTGCCCTGTAACGGGATGGCGCTCCAGTGACGATTGCAGCCGGCAATCGCCAGCATTGCGTCACGCAGACGCCGCGTTAACATGCGGCTGGGTTCTGGCGGAGGTAACAGCGCGCAATATGCGCCACAGATATTAGCGGTATGGTTATCGACGTTTCTGCCCGCCGTCGAGGTCTTGCTGTTCGGGGATAATCCCTGAATATTCATGAGTCCATTCTCTCGCTGCATTATTGATGAGGGATATTACCATTCCGATTGGTCACACTTTATGGAAGGTGCGATTTAATCGTCAATTATGAGAACATAACCCTTTCTTTGACATAGACTTTTCACGATGCCCGCTC
>NZ_CBFFRK010000108.1:0-14751 GCF_965644245.1 Erwinia sp. V71 | reverse complement strand
CAAACCACATCAATCTTTGCCATCAATCATCCAAAGGGCAAAGAGTACAACAACACTAAGTCTGCGTCACGACCAAAAATGGTTTAGCGATATTTACGGCTTTCCCCCCTTTTATTCCTGCCATAGCCCGGTCATGATGCCAATACTTCGCACAGGCTTAACTATCAGGGGAATGCATCCAGGATTTATACCGCTTATCTGCCGTTTATATTCCACACTTAACTGGACCGCTTCCGGGCCAGTCAAAGGTCAAAAATAGCGCAAATTATTCAGTAGCGGGCGTTGACCTTTGTGTCAGAAGGCCAGATTTCATTAGCGACAATTCTTATAGCTCTGCTCAGCCAGGTTATGGCAAGCACGCGCTAAAATGAACAAAAAAACAACAAGTAACCTTTGCCGGACAGCATAACCTCAGACATATCAGGGTGAAGCGGGGAAAAGTGAGGGCCGGGAACAGCGTGCGGAGACCGGCTGCGCTAATTCTGAAAGTGCCTGCGCAGGCAGCCGGCAAAAAGAGAAAAAGGTTAGCCTGGTGATGTGACTTCAACCACCCGTGGCTCAGGTTTGATACGCATTGCCATGATCACGCCAGCCATCAGACAGAGGATACCCGCCAGCGTCAGCAGCGGCGGCCACTGCTGACGCAGCAGGAAGGTATAGGCAAGGCCCGCAAGGATCTCAAAGACAATCAGTGGCCCCACCAGCACCGTAGGCAGACGCTGGCTGGCTTCGTTCCAGCAGAGTGTGCCTAACCACGAGCACAGCAAACCGATCAATAACATCAGCGGAACAAACACCTCTGGTCGCGGGCCAAATGGCAGCGAGAACGCAGGCTGAGTCAGCGCCAGCTGGAGGCAAACCAGCACCCCGGCAATGAGCGCCACGGGCAGCGTCACCAGCCCCTGCGCGGTTGCCCAGGCAGCAGGGCGGTATTGCGGGTGCATTCTCAGCCAGCGGGCATTACGCAGCGGATACCATGTCCAGCAGGCCACAGCCGCCAGCGCCAGCGCAATACCGCTCAGATAGCGCCAGAGGCTGAAATCACTGCCAGCAAGGCTGAGTTCCGCCGCATTAACGCAAACCAGTCCTGCGGCAATCAGCAACAGTGCAGGCGTCAGCTTGCGCCAGGAAAGCCGGCCTTCGTGCTGGCCATATAACAGATTGGCGGTAACGGAAATCACCACGGGCAGAGTACCGATAATCATGGTCGAGATCGGCGCACCGGTGCGCTGAATAGCGCTGGCCAGGCAGGTGTAATAGATCAGGTTACCCACCAGCGTCAGCTTAAGAGCTTCAGTCCAGTCACGCCGCGTCAGCTCACGCAGACGTTGCCGCTTATGCCATGCCAGCGGCAACGCCACCAGCCCAAAGGCGATATAGCGTCCTGCAGATTGCAGACTGGCGGGATAGTCTGGCACCAGTAACGGGCCAACAAAGATAAGTCCCCACATTAAACCCGCGGAGAGGGCGAAGAGTACACCAGCGAACATAAGTCAGGCCTGAGATCAGCAAAAACATCCCTGCCACTCTGCCGCAGATGACAGCGAAAATATTGTATGAAATTGCGCTAACGGCGGGCGGCCAGCACCTGCTTCTGGTAACGAACCGGCGTAATACCATAACGCTGGGCGAAAGTGCGCGTCAGATGCGCCTGATCGGTCAGTCCTACCGCGGCCGCCACCTCTGCCGCCGCCATACCACGCGTCAGCAGCTGCTTCGCATCATATAAACGAAATGCCATCAGCATCTGATGTGGCGTAACGTGATACTGGCGTTTGAACTGGCGCAGGAAATGATAAGGGCTGAGGGAGACCAGTGCCGCCAGCTCTGCCAGCGTAATATTGCGCCCGACATTGGCGCGCAAATAGTCGCGCACCTGCTCAAAACGCGGTGCCGCTTCATGGGTTAGCGTGTTCGCCACTCGCGCATGCGGACGCAGCAGCTGGATCACATTGAACAGCTGGTTTTCTGCCGCCAGCGCATCCGTCGTCTGCCAGAGCGCGCTCAACGCCTGCGACAGCAGCCGTGAGGTGACAGGATCGTCACGCACCACATCGGTAAACCACCAGCCGCGCTCACCGGAGAGCGTTTCCATCATGTTCGGGTCAATGTAGATCATCTGATAACGCCAGCCATCCTGCGTCGCCGATTCCCCGGTATGCAGTTCGTCCGGGTTCATCAGCACCAGCGAATTCACTGGCGCAACATGGCTGGCACCGCGATAGCGAAAGCGCTCGGCACCGTAATCAATGGTGCCCATACCAAACGCTTCATGGGTATGCGGCTCAAAGGCGTAGCTGGAGATATGGGCGTGATACAGCTCCACCCCCGGCAATTCAGGTAAATGCCGGAAACGGGCGCGATCTTTTTCACAGGGAAACTGCTGCGGAACGCCTTGCACTGCCGATCTCCACTACGCTATAGGACCTCAAGCATAATAGAATGCAGGCAAACTGCTTAACAAAAAAGTACAGGAGTTGCCTTTTGAACAGCTTTTTCTCCGCGTTGCTGTCAGCAGAAGTGCGCTACCACGACCTGCCCGGCGAACGTGCGCCGATAGTTTTTATTCATGGTTTAGGCTGCGCGTCATCCTATGAATATCCGCGTGTAGCGGCGCAGCCTGAGCTGCGCGACCACCGTATTATTCTGGTGGATTTGCCCGGCTCCGGTTTTAGCGATAAACCCACCAGCTTCAGCTATAGCACCAGCGATCAGGCGCGCGTCATTGTCGAGCTGCTGAATCATCTGGCGTTACCGCCCTTTACCCTGTACGGCCACAGCATGGGCGGCAGTATCGCCAATGAAGTGGCAGCGCAGCAACCCGTGAATCTCACCACCTTACTGGTCTCCGAGCCCAACTGGCATGCGGGCGGCGGCGAGTTTAGCAGCCAGATTGCGGCGCAGGATGAAGTAGAGTTTATTGCTTACGGCCAGCAGCTGCTCATTGAAGAGGACAGCTCGCCGTGGGCGGGTTCGATGCAGATGACGCTGCCGCAGGCCGCCTGGCGTGGCGCGACCTCGCTGGTTAACGGCACGACGCCGTCATGGTGGGCGCTGTTTTGCGCCCTGCCGCTGCAAAAGGGCGTCATTGTTGGTGAGCATTCACTACCCGATCAGGATTATGACGCACTGAAGGCTCAGGGGATTTATACCGCCGTGGTGCCACATGCCGGGCACTCAATGTCGTGGGAAAATCCGCCGGGACTGGCCGCGGCAATTGCGGCAGGCTGCCAGCAATAAACCGCGGCCTGGCGCTTAGATCAGACCTTCAGCTTTCATCGCCTTAATCACCGCCGGACGCTGGGCGATATTCGCCCGGTACGCCTGCAGCGCTGGCCACAGGTCGAGGCTCAGACCGACAATGCCACTCCAGCCCAGCACGGTGAACAGGTAAGCATCGGCGATGGTAAAGCGGTCGCCGTTCAGCCAGCTGTTATCACCCAGCGCGCTGGCTAACCAGTCAAGGCGCTTATTCAGGTTAGCGGTCACTGCGGCTTTCCACTCTGGCGTCAGCGCCGGATTAAACAGTGCGCCCATATTTTTGTGCAGCTCGGTGGAGATAAAGCTCATCCACTCCAGCACTTCATAGCGAGCTTCACCAGAGGCTGGCAGCAGACCCGCTTCGGGTTTCTGATCGGCGAGATACTGAGAAATCACCGCGCCTTCGGTCAGCAGTTTGCCGCTATCCAGCTGCAGTGCCGGGATATAGCCTTTGCTGTTGATGGCATAGAAATCGTCGCCCGCTTCGGTGAGATGCGTTTTCAGATCAACGCGGGTCAGTGACACCGCTAAGCCAGCTTCTTCAGCAACAATATGTGGCGCCAGTGAACAGGCTCCCGGGCAGTAGTAGAGTTTCATCAACCATGATTCCTTATGCGTTTAATGGATAACCAGATAACATTTCCGCTTCAGTGTAGCGTTTAGCCTGGCAGTCACAAGCACTTAAGGAAGGTGCGATTTAATCATTCAAAGTTCTGTTCATGACTACAATGATTGCCGTTCATCTATCGTTTTCAGTGTTTTGGGCGGTTCTTTGTTCATTTACCATACGATGACAGGACGAAAAAATGGTTCCCATCGAATTAATCGCACCTTCCTTAACGCGACGGCAGTTAACACTAAATGCGGTCAGACTTTTTGCCTTATTCTGATCGCCGCCCGCAGGCGATCTGCGCTGGTTTTTAAGAATTATCAGGCACCCGCGGATGGCCTCATCGGCTATGCTCGGGGTCACAGTGAGAGTCGTTATCTGAAAGGAGTACCTACCATGCGAGGAGTAGCAAAACGTCATTTACTGCTGAGTCTGATCCTGCTGGCCCCCACACTCTGCTCTGCTAATGCTGCTTATGATCAGTTCCAGCAACAAAATGAGCAGATGCGTCAGCAACAGCAGCAACAGATGCGCCAGCAGCAGGAACAGCAGTTGCGGCAGCTGGAAGAAGACCACCGCCGACGCCAGCAGGAAGTGGCGGAGCAAAATCGTCAGGTGCAGGAGAATCTTGACCGGATGAACCGTGAAGCCGAGGCACAGCACCGACAGGAGCAGAGCCGTGACCAGTAAACTGGCAGCATTACAGCAAAAATACCCGAACGCGGTCAGCTGGGCGTTTGGTGACTCAGCAGCAATGGCGGATGAGCTGGCCGCACTGGTGATTGCAGGCAAAAAAACCGCCAGCTGCTCATCACTGCACGCGTTTCAGCAGGATGATGACGCGCCAGCCATCGGCAGCTTCAGTATCATTTTAAGCGGCAGCCAGCAGCCGCTTTGCGTGATCCGCACCGTGGCATTACGTCTGATACGCTTCTGCGATGTCACCGCCGAACTGGCACAGAAAGAGGGCGAAGGCGATTTAAGTCTCGCGTTCTGGCGGGCCGAACATCAGGATTTTTTCACCCGCGCAGGCAGTTTCAGCCCGGAGATGGAGCTGGTGTTCGAGGAATTTCAGCTGGTTGAAGTGGTGTCATCCTGAAAACAGCGGCGGCACGCCGCAGCGCCCGCCGTTGGCTATCACTTACGCAACAGGCGCTGCAGCCGCCTGTTGCGCCACTGCTCAATCGCGCCATGCAGTACAAACATCCGCAGCCCGCGCACGACCAGTAACGTGCCCCAGATTATCGCGACCCACAACGACCAGGCATTGTGCGGAGAAGCGACGTAGTTAATCACCGCCAGCAGCGCACATACCACCACGGCCGTCACCAGCGAACGGTAAAAACGCGCTTCTTGCCGCAGCTGCTGCCTGACCTCGGTGATCCTTTGTTCCGCCGCCTCTTCGCCATCCTGCAGCTCGCCAGATAACGTCGCCACGCTGACATCAAACACCGCCGCCAGCGCACTCAGTGTCTCCAGCCCCGGCTTGTCACCGTTCTCAATACGCTGCACAGTACGCACGCTCAGTGACGCCAGCTCAGCCAGTTGCTCCTGCGACCAGGCGCGTTCCAGCCGCAATTTCCTGACCTGATTAATGCTGTTCATCTTATTGACTCCTCCAGTATTAAACGCTGGATAACAGTGTCTCCGACACCCGCCGCCAATAACACGATCGTCACCCGACAGTAACCTGACACCCACCCGACAGCGGGTGACAGGCGCAGCACAGTATTCACATCCCTGAGCAATAACAGGAGGTTACACCAGATAACGGCGGAACCAGTTAATGGTGCGTTCCCAGGCTAAATCAGCGGCGGCTTTGTCGTAGCGTGGCGTGGAATCATTGTGGAAACCGTGGTGCACGCCAGGATAGATATAGCCTTCATAGGTTTTGCCCGCCGCTTTCAGCGCTGCTTCATAAGCGGGCCAGCCTTCGTTGATGCGCGTATCCAGCTCCGCATAATGGATCAGCAACGGCGCTTTGATACGGGGCACATCTTCCGCTTTTGGCTGACGACCATAAAACGGTACTGCGGCCGCCAGTTCCGGGTAAGCCACCGCTGCCGCATTCGACACGCCGCCGCCATAGCAGAAGCCGGTAATCCCCACCTTGCCGTTCACCTGTTTATGCTGCATCAGGAACTCAACGGCGGCGAAAAAGTCATTCATCAGTTTGGTTGGGTCGATCTGCTGCTGCAGCTCACGCCCTTTGTCGTCATTGCCAGGATAACCACCAAGTGGACTCAACCCGTCCGGCGCTAAGGCAATAAAGCCCGCCTTGGCGACACGCCGCGCCACATCTTCGATATACGGGTTCAGGCCACGGTTTTCATGCACCACCACCACGCCTGGCACCGGGCCGGTGGCTTTCGCCGGACGCACCCAGTAGCCGCGCACTTTCTGCTGACCATTCGGTGACGGGTATTCAATGTATTCGGCAACAATATCCGGATCGGTAAATTCCACCTGCGTGGCTAACGCATAATTGGGCATCAGCGTGCTGAGTACCGTGGCGGCAGTGCTGCCGACAGCAAATTTCGATGCCAGTGAGAGAAACTCACGTTTAGTGATCTTACCGTGGGCATAGTGGTCATAAAGCTCAAGCAGTTCCGGGTCGAAATCTTTCGCGGTCAGACGTGTCATCACAGTGCTCCTTTCACAGTTGTTAACGGGGAAAAGCGGTCACTACACGATGGCGGAGGGCAAACCCGAGCAACTCCGCCATGGCACATCAGGCAAGGCGAAATACCGCTATCGCCTGTTGTAATGCATCGGTTTGCTGCTGTTGTACCTCAGCAACATGCAGCGTTTCCGCCACATGCGCCACATTATCCTGCACGCTGCTGTCGATACTGGTAATACTGTCCTGCATCTGCGCGATGCTCGACTTTTGCTGTTCACTCATCGCGGACAACTCATCGACCAGTCCCGTCAGCTGACCAATTCTGGTGATAATCTCCTGCATGGTCACCCCAGCCTGCTGCACCTGCTGTGCGCCACTGTGGGTGGATGCCGACGAAGTGGTAATCAGCTGGCGAATATCCTTCGCCGCCTGTTCACTGCGTGTCGCCAGCGTGCGCACTTCCGCTGCCACCACCGCGAAGCCTTTACCGTACTCGCCCGCGCTGGCCGCTTCCACCGAGGCATTGAGCGACAGAATATTGGTCTGGAATGCGATACCGTCAATCAGTTCGAGGATCGCGCTGATACGCTGTGATTCCTGACTGATTTGCGCCATCGACTGCACCGCCGCCTGCAGGTTTTCGCCGCCGCGCTGCGCCACCCGACGGGTATCTGCCGCCAGCTGACGTGCGTTTTGCGACTGGGCACTGGTTTGCTGTGCGGCGCTGTTCAGTTGTTCCATCGCGCTGACGACTTCTGTCAGCGCATGTGCCTGCTCATCGGTACGCGTCGACAGCGCGGCATTGCGCTGTTTAATCTGTTCGGATGCCGCCAGCAGTGTCGTCACCCCGCCGCTGACCTGTTCGAGCGTATCGTGCATGGTATCGAGAGTATGGCTGAAAGTGCGGGCAAACGGCGTCTGGCTGGCCCCTTTATCACTGACCAGTGTCAGATAGCCGGGTTCGCGGTTAATCCACGACGCCAGCTGCGCCACTTCACTCGCCGCGCGCGCATCCGCGGCCATATGCACTGCGATATAAATCAGGATAGCGGTCTGCGCGATAACAAACAGCGCATGGAACACCACCATATGAAAACCAGGATGCGGAAAGACCACCACGCCGAATAATCCCTGCTGCTGCAGAAAATTAAACAGCAGATGATGCACCGCAGCAGTCGCTGCACCCATCAGCAACGGACGGTAATCACGGTACGCCAGTAGCGCAGAGAGTAAGACAAAGACGGAAAAGTGGTATTCAGTTTCGCCATGCCCCAGCTGAATAAACAGGGCGGCAAAACCTAACATCACCACGGCAAAAAACAGCCGGGAAAAGAGCGTAGCGGGAAAAAGCCATTTTATGGCGCTGGCGCTCAGCGTCAGCGCGCCACCAGCGATAAATGCCAGCATCAGTTGCTGGTGATGCCAGCCAAGCAGCAGGCCAATCGCCAGCAGCAGCCAGAACAGCGCGAGCATCAGTCTGTCAGCATTCAGTGCAATAGTGGTCAGTGAAACCGCGATGGAGGGTTGATGCTGTGGTGCAGGTAATAAATTATCAGACATAGCATTCATCCAGAGAGTCAATTTATCTGTGATAAATCAGGAAACTACTTCTTTATTATGGGGATAACGCTAAGAAAACAGATTAGATGGACAGGTGTATTAAGGTCAACTGTAGCAGGTCTCTATTTTGTGGCGTATTTAATTTCCGCTTCGTTACGATAGTGAAAGAAAAGCCAAATAATAAATACAATACGTTGAGCGTGCTGCGCAGAGCCGATGGCGGCGGGCTGAAGACAGTCAGGCCCGCTGATAAAAGCGGGCCTGCAGAGAGGATCAGAAGGCGAAGCAGGAACAGCCCAGTGCGCCCCAGAAGGCATTGTCATCTGCCACCGGCACCGATGAGTGGCGCGCCACATCGTGCTGATGCTGGTGAACACCACACGGGCCGCTGCAGTGGTGTACCTGCGGCATCATACCAACGCGGCTGTTAGCCTGCGGCGGTGCGCTGCGGTAGTGGCCCGGCACCGTTACCACCGGCGACCACTCCGGCAATACCGGAATCGATGGCGGTGCCAGCGGGCCAAAACGTCCGGCGGCATACACAATCTCACCATCTACCACTGTCAGCACCGATTCGATACCTTTAATGGCTTCTTCCGCCACGCTGAAGTAGTCCTGCGACAGAATCGCCAGGTCCGCCAGCTGACCAGCCTTGATCTGTCCTTTTTTGCCCTGCTCGCTGGAGAACCAGGAGCTGCCCTGGGTCCAGAGCATCAGCGCGGTTTCGCGATCAAGACGGGCGTTATCGTCATACATTGCCATTCCACCCACAGTACGGCCAGATACCAGCCAGTACAGCGCCGTCCACGGGTTATAGCTCGCCACACGAGTGGCATCAGTGCCCAGCCCTACCGGCACGCCAGCCTGCAGCATTTTCGCCACTGGCGGTGTCTGTTTCGTGGCTTCTTTGCCATAACGCTCGGCAAAATATTCGCCCTGGAACGCCATGCGATGCTGTACCGCAATACCGCCGCCGAGCGCTTTCACGCGTTCAATATTGGCTTCGGAAATGGTTTCGGCGTGATCGAAGAACCAGTGCAGGCCGTTAAACGGAATATCACGGTTCACCTTTTCAAACACATCCAGCATACGGCTGATGGATTCGTTATAAGTTGCGTGCAGGCGGAACGGCCAGCGGTGTTCCACCAGATGCCGCACCACACGTTCCAGTTCATCTTCCATCCCCGGCGCCAGGTCCGGACGCGGTTCGAGGAAATCTTCGAAGTCGGCTGCCGAAAACACCAGCATTTCGCCTGCGCCGTTATGACGATAGAAATCCGTGCCCTGCCCCGGTTGCAGCATATCGGTCCACTTTTCGAAATCTTCCAGCTCATGTCCCGGGTGCTGGGTAAACAGGTTATAGGCGATGCGCACCGTCAGCTGTTTTTTCGCATGCAGTTCCGAGATCACTTCATAGTCATCGGGATAGTTCTGGAAGCCACCGCCCGCATCAATGGCGCTGGTCAGGCCGAGGCGGTTCAGCTCGCGCATAAACTGACGCGTGGAGTTCACCTGCTGATCCAGCGGCAGTTTCGGCCCTTTCGCCAGCGTCGCATACAGAATCATGGCGTTAGGTCGCGCAATCAGCATGCCGGTCGGATTGCCCTTGCTGTCGCGCTGAATTTCGCCGCCCGGCGGGTTCGGGGTATCGCGGGTGTAGCCCACCACTTTTAGCGCCGCACGGTTCAGCAGTGCGCGATCGTACAGGTGCAGGATAAATACCGGGGTATCCGGCGCCGCTTCATTAATTTCTTCCAGCGTCGGCATCCGGCGTTCGGCAAACTGGAACTCATTCCAGCCGCCCACCACGCGTACTCATTGTGGTGATGGCGTGCGCAGCGCCTGTTCTTTCAGCATGCGCAGCGCGTCCGCCAGTGACGGCACACCTTCCCAGCGCAGTTCAAGGTTGTAGTTCAGGCCGCCGCGGATCAGGTGCAGATGCGAGTCATTCAGGCCAGGAATGGCGGTATGACCGTGCAGATCCACCACTTTTGTTGCCGCATCGGCGAACTGCATCACCTCTGCTTCGTTGCCGACAGCGAGGAACTTGCCGTCTTTGATTGCCACCGCCGTAGCCTGCAGATTTTCGCGGTCGACGGTATGAAATTTGCCGTTGGTCAGAATGAGTGAAGCCGTTGTCATAACTGTTTCTCCGGATTGGGCTTAAGCGCGCGGGCTCAGCCAGTTTTTAAGCAGCCGCGTGATTGCCGGCATCCACAGGTACACCACCAGCGCGACCACGCTGGCGTCATTCAGCAAATGGCCCCACAGGGCACCTTTACTGGCGGGTAAGACATGGCCCCAGAACCACGGAACCAGGTTGGTTGACGGGAAGATCACCGCCAGTGTCACCAGATACTGTTTCCAGCGTGCCGGAGAAGCAGGCGTCGCCGGGGTAAACCAGAAGGCCGCGCCCGGACGCATCTCCAGATGCTCTGGCGCCACCAGCAGCTCTGCCAGTTCGGCGACCAGTACCTTGCGTTCGCTGGCGTTCAGCCAGTGATAAAGGTTGTCGAGATTGTCGAAACGCACCAGTACGGTATAGGTCAGTTCGCCGTGAACCGGGCGCAGTACGTTGACGCCCAGATGACCAGGAAACAGCGCCGCCTGAGGCATGATTGTCTCCAGCCAGCGTTCGTAGTCCGGCTGTTTATCCCGTTGCAGGCGATGGGTAATCACCAGGGTAATATGTTGTGCCTGATGCGGATAATCCACGTTACGCTCCTCACGTTACCCGTGGCGAAAACGAATTCTGAAAGTGTCGCCAGGGGGTTGTATTGCATGCGGAAACGATACGAAATAGGCAGGTTGATTGATAACGGAAAGATTTTGGGTTGTTGTTAAACAATTTTTGGGGTGGTGAATAGATGCGATTAAACCTTGAAGCGCTGCTGATCCTGGATGCCCTGGACCGCCATGGCACCTTTGCCGCGGCCGCGGCCAGAATGTTTAAAACCGCTTCCGCACTGAGTTATACGATTCAAAAGATGGAAAGCGATCTCGGTATTACGCTGCTGGATCGCTCCGGCCATCGCGCAACCTTTACCGCGACCGGTCGCCTGATGCTGGAAAAAGGCCGCGTGTTGCTGCGCGCGGTGGGCGAGCTGGAGCAGCAGGCGAAATATGTCGAAAGTGGCTGGGAAAGTAAGCTGACCATCAGCCTCGATGCATCAGTGCCCTTTTCCCTGCTTTCGCCGCTGATAGATGAGTTTTATCAGCAACATCAGCATACTCAGTTGCTGTTCCGTCACTATGTACTGGCGGGGTGCTGGGAAGCGCTGAGTTATGGTGACGCCGATATTGTATTTGGCGCGGTGCAGGAACCGCTGCGCCATCAGGGCGTGCAGTGTACGCCGATTGGCTGGCTGGAGTATGTGTTTGCCATTGCGCCGCATCATCCGCTGGCGTCGCTGCCGGAACCGCTGTTGCGTGAACAGATTCGCCAGTACCGGGCGGTGGTGGTGAATGATTCTTCGCGCCACGGCGAAGGCAGCGATCTGCGCGTGCTGGATGAGCAACCGATTCTCAGCGTGCACAGTTTTGCCGATAAGGTGCAGGCGCAACTCGACGGATTGGGTTGTGGCTATCTGCCGCGTTATCTTGCTAACCCACATCTGGCGAGTGGCGCACTGGTGGAGCGCCAGCTCGACAGCGCACCGCGGCGCGATCAGGCGTTTCTTGCCTGGAGTGACAGCGCCAGCGGTAATGCAGCGCTGTGGTGGCGGGAACGGTTGCAGAACTTTGCCGGGATTGGCGCGGTGTATGTGGCTGAGTGAGGGGCGGGGCAGCCACCGCGACGCGGAAAAGGCATCGCTGTAAGTTCTGTGTACTGCAAGGAACATCGCTTTTAGTTCGGCGTCGGCGCAGTGAACACGGTCAGCTACGGAAAGTCGCTTTTCGTCATCCCTGACCGCTCGGCCCGCGCCGTCCATGGCGCGGGACGCTTTCCTCCGCTGACCGTGTTCACTGCGCCCTGATTTTCTGCGTTGCGGTTAGTCTGCCCTGTGCTCTGAGTGGCTGTCTGCGATTCCAGCACGATGGGGTGCTGGCGGGTTCCCGATCTTGTGTGCTTTCCGTTTATGCGTTGCTGCTGATTCATCATGTTCTGAGTTTGTCAGTGTCCTGCGTATGGATCTCAGTTCAGTGACAGCAGATGATGCACCTGCGGTTTTTCCGTGCCGCGATGGAAGCGCTGAACTTCCTGCTGTAATGCCGCATCCGCATGTGAAACACGCTGGTGCTGGCGCAGATGTTCCTGCCATGACTCCACCAGGAACCACTCCACCAGCGTATCCGGCTCAGCGCTGTGCTGCGCGATACCCCATGCCGATGCCCCACCGCGGCGGCGTGCCAGTGACAGTTGCCGAATCGCCGCCAGGAAAGCAGGACGATCTTCCGCCGCCACCTGATAGTGAATCTGAATCATCACCGGACCTTGTGCGCCATGGCTGTCATGCTGATGGTCTTCCAGCGCAGGCTCATCCCAGTGACCTGAAGGTTGTAAGTCTGCCTCGCCTGCCGGTAGTTTCAGTTTCCAGCACAGCAGCGCCGTCAGCAGTAACGCACCACCCGCCAGCAGCAACGCCATTACCAGTCCGGTATGGCTGGCGACGATCCCCCAGAACAGGCTGCCTGCCGCCATCGCGCCATTAAATACCATCAGATACACGGAGAGCCCGCGCCCACGCACCCAGTCAGGCAGTACCGCCTGTGCCACACTGTTCAGCGTGGTCAGCGCGATAATCCAGCTGACGCCCAGCACAATCATCAGCGGCAGTGCCAGCACCACCATGACCAGCGCAGAAAGAGTAGCGGAAAGCAACAGTAAACCATCACTGCTGAGCAGCGCACGTATCCGCGCCAGCAGCAATGCGCCAGCAATCGCCCCGACACCGACCGCACCGAGCATCACGCCATAAAAACTGGCGCTGCCCTGCAGCAGGTTACGCGCCACCAGTGGCAGCAACGCCCAGATGGCGCTGGCGAAAACGAAGTACAGCGCCGCGCGCAGCAATACCCGATGCAGCTCGTGACTGGCGCGCACATAACGCAGACCGGCTCTGAACGCGCCAAAAAAGTGCTCCTGCAGCGCATCCTGCGTTCTGACCGGCCGCTTCCACCACAGCAGCGCAGCAATCACGAATACATAGCTCAGCACATCTGCGCCATATGCTGCCCAGGCACCAAATGCCGCCAGCAGTAAACCGCCTGCCGCCGGGCCAATCGCCCGCGCGATATTAATGCCGAGTGAATTGAGCGCCACGGCATTACGCAGCTGCGGGCGTGGCACCAGCTCCGGCACGATCGCCTGCCACGCAGGCCCCATCAGCGCCGCGCCAATGCCGCCGACAAAGGTCAGCGCCACCAGGTAATCGACCGTCAGCAGCTGGTAGTGCGACAGCAGTAACAGCGTGCCGCTGACGCTGGCCAGCAACAACTGAACCGCAATCAGTAAACGGCGACGGTCAACAATATCGGAGAGCACACCCGCCGGGATCGCCAGCAGGAAAAAGGGCAAGGTGGCGGCGGTTTGCATCAGCGCCACCGCCGCCGGGCTGGAGGATAACCCGGTCACCAGCCAGGAGCTGGCGACGTCGCGCATAAAACTACCGGTATTGCCCAATACTGTTGCCGCCCAAATCACGGCAAACAGTCCCTGAGTAAGCGGCGCAAACGCGCCGCCGGAGAGAGATTTCTGCTGGCTCATGCTCAGCCCCCGTTAGCTTATGACTTACGCGCTGGCGCTTTGTGCACCATGGTGTAGGCATAGTCGACGCCCATACCGTAGGCACCACTGTGCTCGCGTACCAGGTCCATCACGTCGTCATAGGTTTCTTTGCGCGACCAGTCGCGCTGGTATTCCAGCAGCACCTGCTGCCAGGTCACCGGCACTGCACCCGCCTGCACCATACGGTCGATGGAGCGCTCGTGGGCATCCACACTGGTGCCGCCAGAGGTATCCGTCACCACATACACTTCGTAACCGGCTTTCAGCGCCATCAGCGCCGGGAAGGTCAGGCACACTTCAGTCCACAGGGCGGAGATAATCAGTTTCTTACGACCCGTGGCTTCCACCGCTTTGACAAACGCCGCATCTTCCCAGGAGTTCATTGAGGTACGTTCAATCGGCGCCACATCAGGGTGTACCGCCAGCAGTTCCGGCCAGATATAGCCGCTGAAGCTTTCGGTTTCCACAGAGGTGTAAATCACCGGCACGTTAAAAATCTTGCCCGCTTTTGCCAGAGCGACGGTGTTATTTTTAAGCTGCTGGCGATCGATAATCGCCACGCCGAAGGACATTTGTGGCTGATGGTCGATGAAGATCAGCGCAGAGTTCTGTGGGTCCAGCAGGTCGAGTTTAGACATGATTATTTCCTCTTCAGTTTGTGATTTCGTTTCGGTGTTGTGCTGCTCTGGAAATCACAATACGGAATGGAACCGATCACTGATAGCGGAAAGAATTTGGCAACTCGTTAAGTTTTTTTTGACAGGACCTCCGGCATGAATGTCCATTAAAGTCATAACTTTACATGTTAAAAATCTTTCAACAACTCATCAAAAATTATGCCTTATCTTTCCGGGCAGCTAGCCTTTACCGTGGTGTGCAGCAACCCAAAACCACTTAAGGAAGGTGCGATTTAATCGTCAATTATGAGAACATAACCCTTTCTTTGACATAGACTTTTCACGATGCCCG
>NZ_CBFFRK010000107.1:0-14760 GCF_965644245.1 Erwinia sp. V71 | reverse complement strand
TTCCGGCAGCCTTCAGTGGTCTTTGCAGAGTTAAGACAGGCGGCTTAGCGTTGCACTTCGAACTTGAATCCGCCAACATCACCTAACATGGTGTGCTGTTTACTTATGCTGCTCATCACGCCCTTAAGCGCGCCATTTCAGTTTGCATCGTCCCAGCCGATATACCGCTGCATCTCTTCTATTTCCATGTCCCAAAACAGCGAGTTTCGCCCGTCATTCAACGCTACTGTATCCACGACATTAACGGGAGAAACGTATGCAATACAAAATTTCAGGCCTGAACGCCGCACCCTTTACCCATCTTTTTGGCCAGGACGAAGGCTATTTAAAAAAACACGGTGCCGTAAGAAAAACCGTGGAGAGCTATCCTGGTTACCCTGACCGCATTTCGTTATGCGACATTCCGCCAGGTGAAACTGCGCTGCTGATTAACCATATCTACCAGCCCGCAGATACCCCTTACTTCGGCACTCATGCCATCTACGTCTGGGAGGGATGTACTGAGCAGGGCATCTATATCAATCGTTTACCGGAAGTGATGATGAACAGGCTGCTGTCATTGCGCGGTTATGATGAAAATCATTTGATCATTCAGGCCGATATCTGTGAAGGACGTTCTGCCGAACATCTGATAAGCCAGTTTTTTGATGATCCGGCGGTCAGCTATATCCAGATACATAATGCAAAACGGGGCTGCTATTCCTGTCTTGCCGAACGTTTAAGCTAAAGCGGTGACAGATAAAATCAGCGCGTGACCGGAACGATAACTTTCTCCACTGAACTCAGCGTTGACTCCAGTCCGCGCACGCTCGGTGGATAGACTTCGAAACGCGACAGATTAATAATCCGGCCATGCCTGAATGCCTTCAGTACCTGGCGTGCGCCGGGTGCAACACGATCCATATCGCGCGCAAAGTTGCTGGCATCTTCGCCCTGGTCGGGCAGGTAAGAGGTGACGATATAATCGGCGTCGATCAGTTCAATCAGCTCCGGACTAATCGTGACCCTGTCACGTCCTGCGCTGAGTGAACGTGCAACCGGCATGCGTTGCAGGCCAAGATCATCCATTACCGTGGTCAGTGCGCCATACTCCTTCAGCACCTGAATGGTGCCATCACGGCCATTGACTAACAGCGCGATATAGCTCAGAGGATGATCGGTTTGCAGATGTTGTTGTCGCAGCCCGGCGACTTTCTGCTGATAATGTGCAGTCAGTGCACTGAATTCAGCGTCGCGTCCCAGCCAGCTGGCCAGATCGTGGTACAGCTCCAGCATGGGTCGATCCTGCTCCGGATTAAAATAGACCACTGGCGCAATGGTCGACAGCGTATCCCGTACCGCCAGGTAATCGCCGGTATTGGCAAGGATCACATCTGGCTTCAGTGCGCGGATGCGTTCCGGGTCAAGTTTGCCATGCACCGAGGCCAGCACCAGCTGCGAAAAATCGAGTCCGAACAGTTCCCGCGCGCCACGAATATAGAACGTGCCATCTGCCGCCAGTCTGCCCGTCGAGGCCACCAGTGGCGCACCCAGTTCATGCACCATTACTGTCAGCGTCCAGTCATGCAGCGAGACAATACGCTGCGGCTGCTCAGGAAGCGTGACCTGATAACCGGCGTGATCGACGACGGTACGGGCGTGAGCAGAGCCGCTGAAGGCAAACAGGATAAGCAGATAACACCGTAACGTTTTCATTTAGCTTTTTCTCCGCGTCAGGCGGGCAATCAGCAGGAAGGCGGGGATACCGCACAAGGACACCAGCAGTCCCGCAGGCATTATCACCGGTAAAAACAGCGTGCGACCCGCCATATCCGCGCACAGCATCAGTAACGCGCCAGTTAACATGGCGACGGGCAGCAGTTCGCCCGGCCTGTCGCTGACCAGACGACGAGCCAGATGCGACGCAATCAGTCCGACAAACGCCATCGGTCCCGCCACGGCCACCACCGGCGCGACCAGCGCGCTGGCGAGCAGTATCAGCAGGGGGCGGCTGAGTTGCGGTCTGGCGCCCAGCGCACTGGCCTGATCGCTGCTCAGGCGCAGCGGTGCCAGCAGCCGGGGTGTCAGCAGCAACAGCAGGAACAGAACCAGCGCCCAGCGGATCAGCAGCCAGACGTCTTCCATGGAGACGGCGGTCAGCGAGCCGTGCGCCCAGCTGATATAGCGTGAGAACTGTACAATGCCGCCACTGGCCATAATCAGTTCGACCATCGCACTAAGGCTGACGCTGACACCCAGGCCAATCAGTATCAGTCCCCAGTTGCTGCGAAAACGGAATGCCAGCGCAATCACCAGCGTGCCAGTGCTGAGTCCGCCTGCTAGCCCGGCCAGTGCCAGCCAGTGATCGGCTAATCCGGTCAGCATACTGGTCAGCAGCACCGCGACGCTGGTGCCCTGTGAAATACCCAGCAGCCCCGGATCGGCGAGGCCATTATCGGCCACCACCTGTAACAGATAACCGGAAGCGGCGATCATCGCGCCGCCCAGTAGCGCGACGGCCACACGCGGCAGGCGTAGCTGCATAATGGCGCTGGTTTCCGCGTCAGCGACCGTCACCGGTGACAGCAGCCAGCGCAAAAAGGCAGCCGGTGTCACCTCGCTGGTGCCGAGCCAGAGCGCACAGGTGGTCAGCAGCATTAACAGCAGTATCAGCGCGCTGAAGACGCGCAGAAAATGGCCGGAAAAGGGCAGGCAGACACGGCCAAAAGTCAGAGTGTGCATGGTGTTAGTCCCGTCCGCGTTGCAGTGTCAGCAGGGTGATGGCGAGAAAACCGATACCGCCCACCAGTGCCATAAGGGTGCCGACATTCAGCAGCCGGGGGGCCAGCAGCAGGCGGGCGAGGATATCGGCGCCGGTGACCAGCGCACTACCGAGCAGCATCGCCAGCAGCAGGGGACGCAGGCCGCTTTCACCGGCAAACAGCCGGGCGATATGCGGCACGATCAGGCCGACAAAACCAATCGGGCCAACGACAGTGACGGCCATCACCGGCAGGGCAACCGCCGCAGCCAGTACCAGCGCGATAATCCAGCGCGTATCCACGCCCAGCGCGGCCGCCTGGTCATTACCCAGCGCCATCACATCCAGTGGCCGCGACAGCAACAGCAACACGGCGGTTGCCAGTACAATCGGCAGCCAGAAGCGTTGCAGATTTTGGTAATCAAAGATGCCGATATCGCCGACCAGCCAGCCAAGCAGGCCGCCAAAGGCATCAGGATCGAGCGACAAAATAAACGCGGTGACTGAGGAAAACAGCGAGGCGCTTAGCGTGCCACCCAGCGCCAGATTAAACAGACTGCGGCTGCCACGTCCCAGCAGTTCCGCTGCCAGCACGGAAACCAGCAGGGCGCAGAGTGCGCCGAGCAGCGCGGGCCAGAACAGATGACTGCCGGAAAAACCGAACAGATAAATCCCGCCAACAGCAAATGCCGATGCGCCACTATTGATACCGAGCGTTGACGGCGAAACCAGCGGATTGTGCAGCACTTTTTGCAGCGTATAACCAGCGGCCGCCAGCATCGCGCCGACGGAAACCGCCACCACCAGCCGTGACAGGCGCTGTTTCACGATCACCATATGGGAATAGTTGCTGCCATCGTAGCTCAGCAGTGCGCTGAACAGCTCCTGACTGGTAACGGGGCGCACGCCGACGCTGAGATGCAGTAAGGCGAGGACGAGCAGCAGGGCGACAGCCACTCCCGGCCAGAGTAACGCGCGCATTATCCGGCTCCCTGCGGGATATGAATCACCGCGTCACCAATATCGATGGCGCGAGTGCGGA
The DNA here is from genome assembly GCF_965644245.1 of Erwinia sp. V71. Lineage (NCBI taxonomy): Bacteria > Pseudomonadati > Pseudomonadota > Gammaproteobacteria > Enterobacterales > Erwiniaceae > Erwinia > Erwinia sp. V71. The sequence continues at coordinate 10,978 of NZ_CBFFRK010000107.1, read as the reverse complement.
TATCCCAGACTTTCTCAATGGCGTCGCTGGTCAGCACGGCACGTGGCGTGCCGCTGTTTTCCACGTTGCCGCGATGCAGCAGCACCAGGCGGTCGGCGTACAGCGTGGCCTGCGTCAGGTCGTGCAGCACCGCGACCACCGCACGTCCGGCACGCGCTTCGTCACGTGCCACGTCCAGCAGGGCATACTGGTGTTTCAGGTCGAGATGATTGGTCGGCTCATCAAGCAGCAGCATCTGCGCATCCTGCGCCAGCGTCATCGCCATACGCACCCGTTGCAGCTGCCCCCCTGACAGGTCGCCCAGCCGCCGCTGCGCCAGATCCGCCACCGCCATGCGCTGCATCGCCTGCTGCACCTGGCGGCAATCTTCCTCCGTTTGCCGCCGCAGCCAGGATTCGTGGCTGTAGCGTCCCATATGCACCAGATCGGCCACCGTCATCCCTTCCGGTGCGCCGCTAAACTGGGTGAGCAGCGCCATACGCCGTGCCAGCTGGCGGCGGCTGAAACTGGCCAGCGGTTGCTCATCGATCAGCACCTGTCCTCCGGCGGGTTTCAGCAAACCCGCCAGCAGTTTCAGTGCGGTGCTTTTACCGCAACCGTTAGGACCGACAATCGCCAGAAACTCACCGCGCCGGACGCTGAAAGAGACGTTATCAAGCACCGTACTGGCGCCGTAGCGAAACCCGACGGCGTCGAGGCGGGCAGCGACAGAAGACAGAGGCGGTTTCATGCTCAGAAGGTCGCTTTCAGCGTGGCATAGAAGGCGCGCGGAGCCCCCGGGTGATTCTCTGTACGGCTTACCGGCGTGGCGATATAGTCCTGATCGGTCAGGTTACGACCCAGCAGCGACACCTCAAGGTTTTTGTTGATCGGATAACTGATCGAAGCATCCAGACGATAGTAGCCATCCACCGAATAACTGTTATCAAGGTCACCTTTACGTGCGCCAACCGCCTGCAAACCGGTGCCCAGTTTCAGCCCGGCAAAGCGGCCCTGTTGCAGCTGATAAGTAGTCCACAGGCTGCCGCTCCAGAACGGTACACCGGTAAGACGGTTGCCTTCGGCGTAGTCCTCATCATGAGTGATACGCGCATCAAGGTAGGCGCTGGAGGCAATCAGCTGCCAGCCCGGCAGAATTTCACCGGTGATATCCACTTCGATACCGCGCACGCGCTGTTCACCGGTGGTCACGGAATAGTCAGAATCCAGCGGATCACTGGCTTTCACATTGGTTTTGGTGATCTGGAATGCTGCGGTGGTCAGTGACAGACGCTGTGGGATCAGCTCCACTTTGACGCCACTCTCAATCTGCCAGCCTTTTTCCGGATCGATGGCCTGGCGGTCGCGCGTCTGTACGCTTTGTGGGGCAAAGCTTTCAGAGTAGCTGGTATACAGGGAAACCCGCTCTGTCGGTTGATACACCAGACCCAGACGTGAGGTCAGGGCGCCGTCATTGATTTCCGGATCGCTGTCACCGACGTTCTGATCCATCTCCTGCCAGACATGATCGTAACGCACGCCCGCCAGCGCTTTCCACTGCGGCGAGAATTCCAGCTGGTCCTGCAGGAACACCGATGCCATTTTAATATTTTCGACAAAGTCAGAATTCAGCGTCGCTTCTGGCATCGCCGCGCCATACACCGGGTTGTAGATATCAATGTCTGCAATATTGGCGCGATAAGAGGTGAAACCGATGCGTGAACGACTGAACTGCACGCCGCTGAGCAGGGTATGGTCAACCGACCTGGTTGCCACATCCAGTTGTGCTTCCAGCTGGGCATCAAACGCGCGCAGATCTTCCACGCGATCGGTATAACGGCGGCTGAGGGTACGGCCATCGTCCTCCAGCGAACGGTAATCGATGCCGGTGTCATGAATGCGCGCATCGTCGTAGCGTAAGGTACTGCGCAGAGTCAGCTGATCATTGACCATATGTTCCGCACCCAGAGACAGGCGCATTTTCTCAGCATCCACCGTTGACCAGGCTTCACCGAGATAACGTTCTGCAGGCAGGGTGACTTCGTTGTCGGCAGTAACAATCAGGCCACGATCGAACGGCACTTTCTGGTGGGTATAGTCGAGCCCGAGGTTAAACCGCGTTTCCTCGTTCGGCTGCCACAGCAACGCCATGCTGCCAAACTGCCGATGGCTCTGTGCACGGTTATCCTGGAAACCGTCTTCGGTTTGTACGGAGCCAGAGAGGCGTCCCGCCAGCGTTTTATCCTCATTCAGCGGACCGCTGAATGAGCTTTCGCCACGCCAGAAGCCAAAACTGCCTGCCTGTACCGAGGCTTCAGCCTCCGGTGCCCAGCTCGGCTTACGGGTAATGATATTAATCAAACCGCCTGGCTGACCACGGCCATATAGTGCCGACGCCGGGCCTTTTAACACTTCGATGCGTTCGACATTCGCCAGATCGAGAAACGTTTCCGGGCGATCGCTGGCCGGATTGAGCATCACGCCATCAATTGCGTAGCCCGGAGCAGAGAAGCCGCGTACCATAAACGTTTCAGCGCGGTTACCTGAGGTGCCGCTCTGCTGTACGCCGGAGACGGTTTCCAGCGCATCGGTCAGGCTGGTGACCTGGCGGTCAGTGATCACATCGCGTGGCACCACCTGCACCGACTGCGGGATATCCCGCAATGCGCTATCAGTTTTGGTGCCGCTGGCGCTGCGCGTTGCACGATACCCCTCCACCGGGCCGCTGGCCGTCTCCGGGGAGGCGCTCACCGTCAGGGTAGAGGGCGTCGCACTGGCCGCGGGTGCTTTCACAATCAGCACGATGCCGGATGAGGTGAGCTGATAACTGAGGCCGGTGCCGTTCAGCAGGCTGTGCAACGCAGCCTCGGGGGTAGAGGCACTGCTGACGCCACGTGAGCTGATGCCGCGCAACAGTTGCGCATCGGCGGAGGTCTGGATACCGGTCTGGGTGCTGAATTGCAGCAGGGCATCCTGCAGTGGCTGGGGGGCGATCTGCTGAACAGTGCGCTGACTGGTGCGCAAGGTATTGCTGTCTGCTGCCTGGGCGCTGAGCGCCGTTCCGATTGCCAGCGCGAGTACTGCCGCACGGGTGAGACCTGTTGTCACTGTCCTGTTACCACGCATAATTGCCCCTGTCCTGTGGACCCCGTAGAGGGTTATCCATCACTTCGCACGATTGCTTTCAGTACAGAACGAGTCGGCGAGGTTTTTTTTCAGGAAAAAAGGCGATTTTTTTTAAAAAAAATTTAACGTGGTGAAATAAGCGTCAGCCAGGGGCTGATCTGATGAATGCGGGCATTGTGCGCCAGCGCAACGGCCTGTAGTGCCTGCCGGGGTTGTTTCAGGTCATACATGCCGGTGACACGCCGCGAAGCGAGCGCATCGTCGGTGACCATAATCACACCGTGATAGTAGCGGCCGATTTCCTCCACCACGTCTGCCACAGTACGGTCTTTGACCAGCAGCATACCGCGCCGCCACGTGCCGACGCTGTCCGGCGGTTGCTGGCCGCGCAGGGCTTCACCCTGAACGCCAACCCGCAGCCAGTCACCTTTCTGCAGCGGTGCGCTGACGCCCGGCGCGATGCCCGGTGCGCTGACCTGTACCCGGCCATGATTGACCGCCACTGCAACGGCGTTATTCGCCATTCTGACATCAAACGCGGTGCCAAGAACGGTGGTTGTCACCTGTTCCGCCTGTACACGGAAAGGGCGGCTGGCATCGGGCTGCACTTCAAAGTAGGCCTCACCCTGCAGCAAACGCACCTGGCGCAGCGACGGCTGATAATCAATTTTTATCGCGCTACCCGCCGCCAGGAACAGGCTGCTGCCGTCATCAAGATGGATGGTACGCACTTCGGCGGTGCCGGTGCTGTAGTCTGCTCCGCGCCAGTAATTCATTGCCGGTGGGGAAAACAGCGCCAGTGCGAACAACGCCGCCGCCAGCGCACCGCTATAGTAAGGCCAGCGCAGCTGGCGTCGCACAGGCAGGGGGGGAATGGTGGCACGCGAGCGTCCCGCCGCACCCAGCAACTGCCAGGTTTGCCGGGCTTCAGACCAGGCGCGCTGGTTCTCCTGGCTCTCGCTGCACCAGTGTTCGAAGCGAGCCTGTAACGCGGCATCATCCGGCTGCTCCTGCAGCAGGATAAGCCAGTCCAGTGCATCCTGATTTGCCTGTTTCTGTTTATCGTTCAATCGCTTTCTGTCTTATTGGCTGTCGGATTGCCGCCCGTGTGATGGCCAGCAGGCGGCTAAGCATAACAATCTGTGGGGATAATTATCAGTCGGGCTGGCCGTTTTTTTCCATCATCCGCTGGCGGCAATGCGCCAGCCCTTCATACACCAGGCTGTGAGCCAGCGTGACGGAGATATCCAGTGCGCTGGCGATCTCTTTCAGTTTGCGGCCATCGAAGCGATGCATTTCAAGTGCGATACGGGTGCGTTCGGGCAGTTCGGCCAGCGCTTCACTCATGACACGCAGCTGGAGCTGCTGGCTGACAATCTCTTCCTGTGACGGGCGTTCTTCAGCCACTGATTCGAGGCAGGCATCGGTATCGATCCGCTGGCGTTCACTGCGCTTGCTGCGGAGCCAGTCAATTGCCAGATTGCGGATAATGCGACGAAAGTAACCCACGGGCTGGGCAATATCGCGATCGGTTGCGGTGGAGTGCAGGCGAAAAAATGCGTCCTGCACCACATCTTCGCCCTGAGCACGCTCACCGACAATCGCCGTGGCGTAGTCGATAAATTCTGCCCGATGCGCGAGGTAGGTCTTGATATTTTTATCGTTATTGCGCAAGTGTAATTACCTTAATTCCCAAAGGTCCGACAAGGATGCAGCAGTCAGGCAATATGCTGGCGCGCGTGTAAGAACGCGGACGCCCTGCATCAATAAAAAAGACCCGCCACAACGGCGGGGGTGCCAGTGTACATGATAATGATTTCTATTCAATAATATATCATGTTGAATTAATAACGTTGCAGTCAGCGCACAGGCTGCTACGCAGAACCGGCGCGAATAATGAATGATTGAGTCCGTAAAGCGTGTCCAGAGACGGGAGAAAAGAGAAGATGGATCAACCGATTGCCGCTGTTGCGCTGGAAAAAGCGTATCGTTTAATTAACCATGGCCCGACGGCACTGGTCTCCGCACGTTATCAGGGGACGGATAATGTGATGTCGGCCTCGTGGGTCTGCGGCCTGGACTTTACCCCGGCGAAACTGACGGTGGTGCTGGATAAAATTGCCCGCACCCGCCAGCTGATTGAGCAAAGTGGCATGTTTGTGATTCAGGTGCCGACAGTGGCGCAGTTACAGATGACGCATACGCTAGGCACCACCAGCCTGACTGAACTGCCTGATAAACTGGCGCGTGCCGGGACGGAGTTGTTCACTATCGGAGGGCTCGATCTGCCGTTTGTCAAAGGTTGTGCTGCGTGGCTGGCCTGCCGTTTGATCCCGGAACCGCATAACCAGCAGGCGCACGATCTGTTTATTGGCGAAATCATTGGCGCCTGGGCTGACAGCCGGGTGTTCCGTGACGGACACTGGCAGTTTGAACATGCCGATCCTGCTTTGCGCAGTCTGCACTATATTGCCGGCGGACAGTTCTATGCGACAGGGGAAGCGCTCAGGGTCGCTGATTCATCCGCAGAATAAACCTGCTGTCAGATTGAGTTAAGGAAAGACCGGATACTTTTTCCGGTCTTTTTTTGTGGCTGACGGCAGCACGTCACAAAATCGTCATACTGTTTTGATAGTTTTCTGCATCTCTGTGAATTATAAAAGATTTTATTATGCTTAATTCTCATGTTGGTGCGCCTGCCACCCCTTTTAATGCCCGGGCAAAACATTTTCGATCCCTGTTACTGCGTTATTTACCACTGAATTTCTCCACCCGTACTTTCAGCATTCTTTCCGGTTGTATCGCGGTCATTCTGCTGTTTTCCTCACTGCAGCTGTTCTCTTCGCTGGTGATGTCGAAGATCCTCCATGTCGCCAACGATAACAGCGCCGCCACCACGGCACTGCGCCAGCAGCAGATGACGCTGGATCGTGCGCGTATGGCGCTGCTGATCGCCAGCGATAAGCTGAACCGCGCCGGGGTTTACTATATGGAAGATAAAGAGACCGGTTCGGTAGGCAGCTGGAGCAGTCTGCTGGAAGAGGCAGAAGTGGCGTTAAAAGAGTCACAGCAGGCTTATCAGCAGTTTAGCGGCTTAAGCAGCCACACGCCGCCAGAGGAGCAGGCGGTGCTGGATGCACTAAAAGCCAGCTACGACATGTTCTACAGCGGTATTGTTGAAGAGGCGGATAGCCTGAGCAAAAACGGCAATATTGATGCGTTTTTCAATGTGCCGGTGCAGGCGTTTCAGAGCGATTTTAACGATAAATATTTCCAGTTCCAGTCAGTGACTCAGCAGTTGTCTGACAGACTGAATGGCGGGCTGCTGACCTCGCTGCAGCAGGCGAAATGGTTATCGATTGGCACGTTAGGTTTTCTGCTGCTAATCGGTATTGCCGTCTGGTGGGGCGTCAATAAGTGGGTGATCCACCCGCTTAAACAGGTCAATGCGCAGTTGCGGGTGATGGCCGAAGGGGATTTATCGGACAGCACTCGCACCGTGACCAGAGGCAGCCGCGAAGTGTTGCAGCTGGCGCAGAATATGCAGGATATGCAGCAGGGGCTGGTGAAGCTGGTGGAAGATGTGCGCCATGCATCGCAGCATATCAGCCTGAATATTGATCATCTGGTGCAGGGTAATGAAGAACTGACCGCGCAGGCATCGACCCAGCAGCAGGCACTCGGCCAGGCGCGTGATAACCTCACGTCGCTCAATGAACGGGTGAAAAATAATGTGCTGCATGCCCGCGCAGCGAATAACCAGTCGGAACAGGCGCGCGATCTGGCGGTAACCGGCAGTGAAGTGATGCAGAAAGTCGAACAGTCGATGAAAGGCATTGTCAGCCAGTCGGCGGAGATGAGCGGCATTGTCGAAATCATTAAAAGCGTGGCATTTCAGACCAATATTCTGGCGCTGAACGCCACTATCGAAGCGGCGCATGCGGGCGCGCAGGGGCGTGGTTTTGCTGTGGTGGCGCGCGAAGTGGGACTGCTGGCGAATAAAAGCAGCAAGTCGAGCCAGGACGTGCATCAGTTGATCCAGAGTTCAGCGCAGCAGATTGGCAGAGGGGCGCAGTCGGTCGGCCAGCTCGGCGACAGCCAGCAGCAGGTACTGCGGGTGATTGCCGAACTGAGTGCGCTGGTGCAGGAGATCACGGCGGAATCGGAACATCAGAGCCAGAGTATTGACGATATCGCCGAACGTATTGCTACACTCAATCAGGTCACCGAGCGCAATTACGCGCTGGTAAATGATGCGGCGTCCTCCTCGGCGAAGCTGTCCGGCCAGTGCCAGAGTCTGCAACAGGCGATTGCACGTTTCCACCTGCCAGCCTGAGCAGTGCGCCGCGTAAGGAAATAACCATGCTGACCACTCTGTTGCGTGATTTTCCTGCTGCGGCGCTGAATGCCGAAACCGAAACCTTTGAAACGCTGCTGGCACGCCCGGACATACGCATCGAGCGGATTATCTCCACCGGGCAGGCCAGCCCGGCGGATTTCTGGTACTGCCAGCCGCAGCATGAGTGGGTGCTGGTATTACAGGGCTCGGCAGGATTACAGTTTGCCGATGAAACGGATGTGCGGGTGCTGCATGCCGGGGATTTCGTCAATATTGCCGCGCAGCGCCAGCATCGCGTTGCCTGGACCGCCGCCGGAGAGATGACCATCTGGCTGGCGGTGCATTATGGTGACTTAAGCGATCATCCGACAGCAACCATACCGACAGCGGAAAAATAGCTTTCCAGCAACGGTATCTCATTGCAGGTGACGACTGCGCCAATATAGCCATCCGGGCGCACCAGTATCCTCAAAGCCTGAATCAGTATGCCGGTGCGCTGCGACTGGCGGTAAACAACCTGCTCAGCCCGGGCCCATCGGCATAATTAAGTATTAACGCGGTGCCCGCATACGCACCAGCAGTCCGGCTGCGGCGGCAATGGTTGCCAGCGCGACCACGCTGCTCCAGCCAAAGCTTTCCAGTGCTTTACTGCCCAGCGCTGCGCCACTCGCCATACCGATAAACACCAGGGTAAACATAATCGCATTCAGACGGCTGCGGGCGCCGGGGTTAATGGCATAGATAATGGTCTGATGCGCGACCAGTGTCGCCTGCACGCCAAGGTCGAAACCAACTGCACTGAGTACAATCAGCGCCAGCTGCGCCGGCACCGGCAAAGCAGGCAGGGCAAACATCAGCGCAAACGAAACCAGTACCAGCGTGGCACCCACTTTAGTGACGTAACTGGCGCCATGACGATCCGCCAGCGATCCTGCCAGTGGCGCGGCCAGCGCACCGGCTGCACCCGCCAGGCCAAAGGAGCCTGCGACCGCGCTGCCCAGCTGGTAGCGCTCTGCCAGCATCATCGCCAGTGTTGACCAGAAGGCGCTGAAGCCCACAGACAGCAACCCCTGCGCCAGCGCGGCATAGCGTAATTCAGCATGTTCGCGCCACAGTTTACCTAAGGAACGCAGCAGCGCCGGGTACGAGAGCGAGGTCTGCGGTTTAAACGCCGGCAGAATGCACCAGATGGTTAGCGTAATCAGCAATACGCCAGCCGCCGCCAGCAGATAGACGCTGCGCCAGCCAAAGTATTGCGCCACGATGCCGCTAAAGACGCGCGACAGCAGAATGCCTGCCAGTAATCCGGTCATCACCATACCGACAATTTTGCCGCGCCGGTTTTCCGGGGCCAGCGTGGCGGCGGCCGGAATAATATCCTGCGCCACCGTCGCCATCAGGCCAATCGCCAGGCTGCTGAGCAGCAGCAGGGGGAAGGAACCGGCGAAACCACACAGCAATAGCGTGGCCGTCAGCAACGTACCTTTAATCAGAATAATTTTCCGCCGGTCATGGCGGTCGCCCAGCGGTGCCAGCAGCAGAATGCCAAGTGCATAGCCGATTTGCGTCAGCGTCGGCACCATACCGCTGTCGCCGACGGTGGTGTTAAAGGCGTTGGCGATAATGCTCAGCATCGGCTGGCTGTAGTAAATCGAGGCGACGCTTAATCCAGCACCTGCCGCCAGCAGGAACACCGTGGAAGTGGATAATCCGTTATCTGCCTCTGCAGCGCGGGATTCGGCGGAAATAAGTTGGCTCATGAAACGCTCCGGCATGTGAAAGTGAGGCTATTTTTATCCCGCAGCGGCGGAATCGGTAGCGGGCGGCGATGCAGAACTGTTATACATATAACGTATGAACAAAAATCTTATTGTGGGTGGCGACCGTATAGCCCTGTTGCAGACCTTTGTGCGCATTGTCGAGAGCGGCAGTCTTTCCGCGGCGGCACAACAGCTGGCAACCACACAACCGACCATCAGCCGGCGTCTGCAGACGCTGGAACAGCTGCTGGGCGTCAAGCTTATCCACCGCACCACACACACCATGAAGCTGACCGATGACGGCGAGCGTTGCTACCGCCAGGCGCAGACTCTGATCGCCAGCTGGCTGGTGATGGAAGATGAAGTCAGCCAGATACGCGATGAACCCGTTGGCGTACTGCGGGTGCGGGCACCGCACGCGTTTGGTCAGGATCAGATGATTGCGCCGCTGGCGGATTATCTGCAGCGTTACCCGCAGGTCAGCGTCGAATGGATGCTGAACGATCGCTCGCCGGATTTTGTCGCCGAAGGTATCGACTGCGCGATTCAGGTGGGGGCCGTCACCGACCCGTCGGTGGTGGCGGTCCTGCTGGCAGAAGTGCCGCGTATTCTGGTGGCTGCACCACAGCTGCTGGCGCGCAGTCCGGCGATCGAGCAGGTGGCCGATCTGGCACACCTGCCGTGGCTGGCGTTAAGCAGTTTCTATCGCACTGAAGTCACTCTGCAACACACGGCCAACGGTGAACTCTACCAGTTGCCGATTGCGCCGCGTCTCAGCAGTGACAGCCTGTATGCGGTACGCAAAGCGGTGCTGGGGGGCATGGGGACGGCAATTATCTCTTCATGGGTGGTGCAGGAGGATCTTGCCGATGGCCGTCTGCAGCAACTGTTACCGGCCTGGCAGGCTCCTCCGTTGCCGGTTTATCTGCTGTATCCGTGGGCCAGCTATTATCCGGCGCGTCTGCGTAAGTTTATGGAATTAATGAAAGAAGTGATGCCGCAGCTGACCGGCACCCGGCCACCACACCGTCGGGAAGCGTAATCCTTCCCTCCCTGTCTGATCGCAAGAGGAAGGGAGGATCGCCAGGTTATCACCACACATGTCAATTAGTTTCGAAGCGAAACTATGCGATAGCGATAACATCATCCCCCCCTCTGCGTATGCTATGCCGATAATGACTGGCAGGATGCCCTGTGCCCACCCAACACGTCAGGACTTCGATCAATCCACCCGGAGAAAGCAGTCATGGCTAAACTTGAAGCACCTATCAGTTTTCGTGCGGTCACACTCGATTCTGGCCAGTATTTACGCTGGAATTATCCCGGCCCCCCCGATTTATCGGGCATATTGTTAACCTCGAATGCGGTGAAGGAGGTCAAAGAATTCAGTTTGTATGAAAAAAAGGGCAGCACACTGACGTTGCTGAAGTCGCTGCCGGGCAGCCAGTTTGAGCTGCCGATCCCGTCAGAGTGGCAGGGTCACTCGCTGGTGATCACCGCCACGATTGCGGATGACAATGTGACCTGGAAAGGGAAAGTCAGCCCTGAGGGCCAGCCGGTGCTGGTGACAGGTAAAGAGTGCATCCCGGAAGACAATAAAGCACCGCCCTGGTTTGCGGCCATGGGCGTTGAGGCGCAAAAAACACTCAGCACCAGTCGTTATTATCAGGAGTGGTTAAGTTATACCGCCAGTTTATGGGTCGTGACGCAGATTTAGTGGTAGTGGTTGATTGTCAGATACCAGCCGATGATCTTGTCGTGCATCTCTTCAGAC
>NZ_CBFFRK010000106.1:0-14839 GCF_965644245.1 Erwinia sp. V71 | reverse complement strand
GACAAACCACATCAATCTTTGCCATCAATCATCCAAAGGGCAAAGAGTACAACAACACTAAGTCTGCGTCACGACCAGATTTTCACCACGCTGGGTTTATGGCCGGAACACGCCACGCGTGATGGTTTTGTTAATGGCTGGAAAACCGGCACCGAATATAATTTCGGCCATTACATGATTAACACCTTCAAATATGTCATCCCGAAAGTGGTGCTGACGGTGATCTCCTCCACGGTGGTGGCGTATGGTTTCGCCCGCTTTGAGATCCCATGGAAAAAGTTCTGGTTCGCCACCCTGATTACCACCATGTTGCTGCCGAGCACTGTGCTGTTGATCCCGCAATACATCATGTTCCGTGAGATGGGCATGCTGAACAGCTATCTGCCGCTGTATCTGCCGCTGGCCTTCGCCACGCAGGGCTTCTTCGTATTTATGCTGATCCAGTTTTTACGCGGTGTGCCACGCGATATGGAAGAGGCGGCGCAAATCGATGGCTGTAACTCTTTTCAGGTGCTGTGGTACGTGGTGGTGCCGATCCTCAAACCGGCGATTATTTCCGTGGCACTGTTCCAGTTTATGTGGTCAATGAACGACTTTATCGGCCCGCTGATTTACGTCTACAGCGTGGATAAATACCCGATTGCGCTGGCGCTGAAAATGTCGATCGATGTCACCGAAGGCGCGCCGTGGAACGAAATCTTGGCGATGGCCAGCATCTCGATTATGCCGTCAATTATCGTTTTCTTCCTGTCCCAACGTTACTTCGTGCAGGGCGTCACCAGCAGTGGGGCGTCACCAGCAGTGGCATCAAAGGCTAACTAAGGAATTATCATGGCTGAAGTGATTTTTAATAAGTTGGGCAAAGTCTATTCCAACGGTTTTAAAGCCGTACACGGCATCGATTTAACCATTCATGATGGCGAGTTTATGGTGATTGTCGGCCCGTCCGGCTGTGCCAAATCCACCACCTTACGCATGCTGGCCGGGCTGGAGACCATTAGCGAGGGCGAAGTGCAAATTGGTGATCGGGTAGTGAATAACCTGGCGCCGAAAGCACGTGGCATCGCGATGGTGTTTCAGAACTACGCCCTGTATCCGCATATGACGGTACGGGAAAATCTGGCGTTTGGCCTGAAACTGAGCCGTCTGCCAAAACAGGAGATTGCTGCGCAGGTAGCCGAAGCAGCGAAAATTCTTGAACTGGAAGAATTGCTGGATCGGCTGCCGCGCCAGCTGTCGGGTGGCCAGGCGCAGCGCGTGGCAGTAGGGCGCGCCATCGTCAAGAAACCGGATGTGTTCCTGTTCGATGAACCGCTGTCGAACCTTGATGCCAAGCTGCGTGCATCGATGCGTATCCGTATCTCGGATCTGCATAAACATCTGAAAAGCAGCGGCAAGCCCGCCACAACGGTGTATGTGACCCATGACCAGACCGAAGCGATGACCATGGGCGACCGCATCTGCGTGATGAAACTCGGCCATATCATGCAGGTCGATACCCCCGACAACCTTTACCACTATCCGCAGAACATGTTCGTTGCCGGCTTTATCGGTTCACCGGAAATGAATATCAAACCCTGCCAGATCCGTGAGCACGAGGGCAAAACCTGGCTGCAGGTGGCGCAGTATGCGCTGGCATTGCCTGAAGAGAAGCAGCGCAAACTGGCCGCGTATCACGCTGAACCGGTGTTTTTCGGTATTCGTCCGGAGTTTATTCACCTCTCGCTGACGCCTTTTGCTGACAGTGACGCCTGCGGTGAGCTGATGAGGGTGGAGAACATGGGTCATGAATTCTTTATGTATATCAAAGTGGCCGATTTTGAACTGACCTGCCGCATGCCCTCGGATGAGGCGCGCCAGGTGATCGCCAACGGGCTGCATCAGACGGTTTATTTCCGCTTTGATATGGCGAAGTGCCATATTTTTGACGCAAAAACAGAAAAAAACATCTCCCTTTAACAGGAGCAGTACCTTATGAGAAAAGCAATCCGTAACACATTGATTGCCTCTGCACTGACAGCGATAACCTGTCAGGCGGTTGCTGAGGAACAGGTTAATCTGCGTATGTCGTGGTGGGGTGGCAATGGCCGTCACCAGGTGACATTAAAAGCGCTGGAAGAATTTCATCAGTTGCACCCGAATATCACCGTTAAAGCGGAATATACCGGCTGGGATGGCCATCTGTCGCGCCTGACCACGCAGATTGCCGGGAATACCGAACCGGATGTGATGCAGACCAACTGGAACTGGCTGCCAATATTTTCTAAAGATGGCGGTGGTTTCTATGATCTGTATAAAGAGAAAGATCAGCTGGATCTCAGTCAGTTTGACCCGAAAGAGCTGCAGCAAACCACTGTTAACGGCAAACTGAACGGTATTCCGATTTCGGTGACGGCGCGCGTATTCTATTTTAACGACCAGACCTGGGCGCGTTCCGGGTTAAGTTATCCCAAAAACTGGGATGAGCTGATTGCGGCAGGTAAGGTGTTTAAAGAGAAACTGGGCGATCAGTATTACCCGATTATTCTCGAACATCAGGATACCTTTGCTCTGTTACGTTCGTATATGACGCAAAAATACAATGTGCAGATTATCGATGAAGCCAGTAAAAAATTCGCCTATAGCGAACAGCAATGGCTGGAGTTATTCACACTGTATAAAACCCTGGTCGACAGCCATGTTATCCCGTCACCGAAATATTTTGCTTCGTTCGGTAAAAGCAATATGTATGAGATGAAACCGTGGATTAATGGCGAATGGGCGGGGACGTATATGTGGAACTCCACCATTACCAAATATTCCGACAATCTGGTTAAACCGGCCAAACTGGTGCTGGGGCCTTATCCGATGCTGGCCGAAGCCAAAGATGCCGGGCTGTTCTTTAAACCGGCGCAAATGTTGTCGATAGGCAAGAATACGAAGCACCCGCATGAAAGCGCCATGCTGATTAACTTCCTGCTGAACAGCAAACAGGGCGTAGAGGCGCTGGGGCTGGAGCGTGGCGTACCGCTCAGTGCGGCGGCAGTGAAGCAGTTGCGAGAAAGTGGTGTGATCAATGACAACGATCCGGCGGTTGCGGGGTTAAGTCAGGCACTCAGTTTGCCACACGAAATGAAAACCTCGCCTTATTTTGACGACCCGCAGATTGTGGCGTTATTTGGCGATGCCATTCAGTCGATTGACTATGGACATAAAACCGTTGCTGAAGCAGCGAAATATTTTAATCAACAGGGAGACAGAATACTGAGAAGAGCGATGCGTTAACAGGATAGCATAATAGTAAAGTCCGTTTTTCAGCAAACAAGACAGAAAGATATATTCATTAAATAAAGAATAAGGTCACCAGATTAAATGGTGACCAGGGAAGCTTATTGTTTTTTCACCGATTAATAACTCTGGAATAGTATTATGAAAACAAGATTGACTCTGTTGGCCATTGGCTGCGCATTAAGCTTTAGTGCAGCCGCAACTACGATTGATTATCGACATGAGATGAAAGATACCGGTGGCGCCGATCATAAAGATCGTTTAGTCATTTCCAACCGTTTTGCCAATGGTTTCGGTTTATCGCTCGAAGGTAAATGGGGGCAGCACAGTGCTGATGGTACGCCGAATAAGCCTTACCATGAGCAGGTGAGTAACGGTACGGAAGTGGTTGCCAGCTACGTCTATAAATTCAATAAAACGTTCCAGCTGGAGCCGGGATTCTCACTGGAATCCTCATCGGACTCGAATAACTATCGCCCTTATCTGCGTGGCAAAGTGAACTTCACCGATGACCTGTCGGCATCGCTGCGTTATCGCCCATATTTCAAACGTAACCAGCCGAATGAAACCAAAACCGATGAGAAAGGGCATACCCTGACCATGGTGCTGGGTTATAACTTCCTCGAACGCTACAGCATCGAATATGAGCTGGAGTATAAAAAATCGGAAGACGTCGTCCTGGCTGACAATGAAAAATACGACTGGTCGCACGATGTGAAACTGGCTTACAAGTGGGACAACAACTGGAAGCCGTATATTCAGCTGGGTAATGTCGCCGGTAGCAGTTCGACCGATGAACGGCAGACGCGTTATCGTGTTGGTATTCAGTACAGCTTTTAGCGGAAAAACGACGCCCGGGGATGTCACTGCCGGGCGTCGGATGTGTTACAGTCGCCGCTGGTTGCTGGCATCAAACAGCATCGCCCGCGGCGCATCTGGCGTGACACCGATAACGTCACCCGGCTGTGCACCGGAACGGCGGGTGCTGTAGATCATCAGATTATGCCCAAACAGGCTGCCATGAATGAGCTCGGACAAGCCGGTTGGTTCAATCAGCGACACCGTAAACGGCAATGCCGCATCATCCCCGCTTTCCGCCAGCGCAATATTTTCCGGGCGGATACCGTAAATCACCTCACGTCCTTGTAACGCACTGCTCCAGCCTGGATTCGCAGGCAGGCACTGCTGTGCACCCACGTCGACACCTGCCGCCGTGACCCGTCCCGGGATAAAATTCATCGCCGGGGAGCCAATAAAGCTGGCGACAAACTGATTGGCAGGCGTGTCATACAGCTCCAGTGGCGTGCCGACCTGCTGGATCACGCCATGGTTCAGCACCACAATGCGGTCCGCCAGCGTCATCGCTTCCACCTGATCGTGGGTGACGTAGACAATGGTGTTATTCATCTGCTGGTGCAGTTTCTTGATTTCCACCCGCATCTGGCCGCGCAGCTGCGCATCCAGATTCGACAGAGGTTCATCAAACAGGAACACCTGCGGCTGACGCACGATAGCGCGTCCCATCGCCACGCGCTGGCGCTGGCCGCCGGACAGTTCTTTAGGCCGCCGATCCAGCAAATGGCTGAGGCTGAGGATCTGCGCCGCCCGTTTTACTTTCTCTTCAATTTCGGCTTTCGGCCGCTTCTGCACTTCAAGGCTGAACCCCATATTGCGGGCGACAGTGAGGTGGGGATAGAGCGCATAGCTCTGGAACACCATCGAGATATCGCGATCGCGTGGCGCAACGTCATTCATCAGACGTTCACCAATATGAATATCGCCTGCGCTGGCCAGCTCCAGCCCGGCGATGGTGCGCAGCAGGGTTGATTTTCCGCACCCCGACGGGCCGACCAGCACGACAAATTCGCCGTCCTGAATGGTCAGGTTGATATCACGTAACACCTCGACATTGCCGTAGCGTTTTTCAATCTGAGACAGGGCAATCTGAGCCATAGCGTTATCCTTTTACCGCGCCCGCAGTCAGCCCCTGGATCAGGTACCGCTGAATAAAGGCAAAGAACAGACAGGCAGGAATCAGCGCCAGCACCGCGGCGGCCATCATCTCACCCCATGAAACTGCAAATTTGGAGACAAAACTGAGCAGGCCGACCGGGAACGTCATCACGTCGTTCTTATTGATGAGCATCAGCGAGAACAGCAGTTCACTCCATGCAGCGGTAAACACAAAGCCCAGAGTGGCCGCCATGCCCGGCAGAGTGAGCGGCATCAGCACCCGGCACAGCGCCTGACAACGGGTGCAGCCTTCCAGCATCGCCGACTCTTCCAGATCTTTCGGAATCGCATCGAAAAATGACTGCATCAGAAAGGTGGCGAACGGCACGTTAAAGGCGGTGTAAATCAGGATCAGCCCGCTGAGACTGTTGGTCAGTCCCAGCGGCGCCATCACTTTATAAATCGGCGCAATAATCATCACCAGCGGGAACATCTGGGTAAACAGCAGCAGCGCGGCGATGGTCATCTTGCCGCGAAAACGGAAGCGCGAGAACGCGTAACCCGCAGCTGCCGCAATCAGGGTGGTGAGTGCGGCGGTGGCGAAAGAGACCGTCAGGCTGTTAAAAAAGAAGGTCGGAAAATCACTGTCCACCATCACTTTTTTAAAGTGGCCGAACGTCAGGCCGGCGGGCAACAGCGTTACGCCGTTGCTGAACAGTTGCGCGTCAGGTGTCAGCGAAATTTTAATAATCCAGTAGAGCGGAAACAGCGCGAACAGCAGATACGCTGCCAGACAGAGGCGATGTCCCAGTGCGGAAAGTCGTCGCATAGTGGCTCCTTATTTCAGCAGCTGATGGCGGATGCGCAGCAGCACCAGCGCATAACAGGTCATCAGTACCAGCAGAAACACCGCCATCGCCGAGGCATAGCCAAAATCAAGCTTGCGGTAGGCGGTGGTAAAGATGTAGCTGGATAAAATAGAGGTGGACCCCGCCGGACCGCCATCGGTCATCACCACAATCAGATCGGCAAAGTTGGCAATCCAGATGGTGCGCAGCATCACAGTGATGGCAATCATCGGCGCGAGAAACGGCAGGGTGACACGTTTAAACTGCTGCCAGCCGCTGGCACCATCCATAGCGGCCGCTTCATACAGATCTTTCGGGATGGACTGTAACGCCGCCAGTAAGGTGATGGCGAAAAATGGAATGCCAAACCAGACATTGGCGATCACCGGCCCCCACATTGCCAGCTGCGGGTCAGCGAGAATATTATAGGGTTCACTCAGCAGTCCCAGCGCATACAGCCAGTGCGCCAGCGGCCCAATCACCGGATTAAACAACCACGACCAGGTTAAGCCGGAGAGAAATGCCGGTACTGCCCAGGGCAGAAACACCAGCGCCTGCACCCAGCGGCGAAAGCGAAACTCGCGATTCAGCAGTAACGCCAGCCCAAGACCGAGAAAGAACTGTAACAGCAGAGAACTCAGGGTCCAGTTCAGGGTATGACCCAGCGCTTTGAAAAAGCGCCGATCATCAAACATTTCAGTAAAGTTATCCCAGCCCACCCAGCCGCCCCCCATCGGGTTGAGCAACTGCAGATTCTGGAAGGCATACGAGATACCAATCAGCATCGGCACAAAGATAAACAGGGCGATCAACACCAGCGTGGGGGTCAGATACAGCCAGGGTTCCGCCAGCAGACGCAACCGGGCAGTCCCCGTGCTGCGTCGTGACGGGATCAGGGGTGTTTCCAGCATCATAGTGACTCTCCGCTCGTTGCTGTTTACTGGGTTGCCAGCCAGGCTTTCTGCTCTTTGCTCAGATACTTCGCCCAGTCCTCGACCATACTGGCACTGTCGTTCTCGCCCAGTAACGTTTCCTGGCTGCTCTCCTTGACGATGACTGAGTTAAAGTAGCCCCAGCCTTTCAGGTGTGTCGGCATCGTCAGCGGGATATAGCTGGCATCATTCAACTCGGTAAACCAGCCGGAGAATTGCGGTGTTTTATAGAACGGATCCTGTTCAGCGCCTTTATAAATCGGCAGGGTGCCGACAAATTTCGCCCATTCAAGGTTATTGGCCTTGTTGCTGAGGAACTCGATAAGCTGCCACGACTGATCTTTCTGTTTCGCCTGGCTGAAAATCGCCCAGCCGGTGTAGCCAATGGTCGGGAAGGCTTTGCCAGACGGTCCGACCGGCATCGGCGCGACAGCAAAATCGTCCGCCGCCATGCTGTTTTTAATCGCGATCAGCGCGTCCGGGTCCTGATCGAGCATGGCGCATTTACCGGAATAGAAGCCGGAGACAATTTCGTTAAAGCCCCAGTTAACGCTGTCTTTCGGTGCCGCGCCCTGCTGATACATATCGACCAGCAGCTGCGCGCCTTTCAGCGCGCCAGGCTGGGTGAGGGTGCTGTTGCCTTGTTTGTCGAAGAATTCCGCTGAGCCGTTCATCGCTGCCATAAACATCAGCCAGGCGTTAGTACCGCCGACGCCGCCGCGCAGACAGTAGCCGCTGATGCCGTTACCGACCTGGCTGATTTTCTTCGCATCGCTGACAAACTCGTCCATGGTTTTTGGTGGTTCTGTCAGCCCGGCCTGCTGGAACAGCTTCTTATTCCAGAACAGGGCACGCAGATAAAAGCCGTAGGGCACCATGGTGGCTTTACCGTTGGCCGCGCGCGCCATTGCCAGCGTTTTATCGGTCATCTCTGGCGTTGCCGACCAGCTTTTCAGGCGCGGTTCCAGGTCTTCCAGCATATTGTTGCTGGCATACAACCCCTGCCAGGTGTCCGGCATTTCCACCACATCGGGCACCTGGCCACTTTGCAGCATGGTGCCCAGCTTCTCAAACGCCTGTCCCCACGGCAGGGAAATCACTTCGATCTCGGTATCCGGATGCTGAGATTTATATTCCGTCAGCATCTTCTGCAGCAGCTCGGTACGCGCCGGGCTGGTAATTACTTCAACCAGCGTCAGTTTGGTGGCAGCGAGCGTGTTCAGCGCCGCACTAAGTCCCAGAGCCAGTACCACGGCGTTTAAAGCAAATCGGTTTCGCATCGTCATTCCCCTGTTGGTGGTTAAGAAGGTAAGGCGGCGCTGATGGCCTGTTGCAGGTCGTGCCAGAGATCGTCGGTCTCTTCCAGCCCGACAGATATGCGGATCAGACGCGGTGAGACGCCAAAATCCACGGCGGAATTGAATTCACCCGCCTGATTAAGTACCGAGATCGCGGGCATCACCAGGCTTTCAAAGCCACCCCAGCTGACGCCCATATGGAACAGTTGCAGCGCATTGCAGAAGGACGGGATATCGACGTTCTCCGCCAGTTCGAAAGCAAACAGCCCGCTGTAACCGCGCAGCGTGGACCACGGCTGGGGGTTCAGTCCCGGATGACAAACGCCCATGATTTGCGGATGGGTTTGTAATCTCTCGGCCAGCGTCAGTGCGCTTTGGTGGTGCTGACGCATACGCAGCGGCAGGGTACGCAGACCACGCAGCAGCAGCCACGCCTCATGCGCAGAGAGCTTACCGCCAAGGAAAGGGCTGATATGACGCGCAATCTGGCTGATATAGTGCTGGCTGGCGATCACCAGACCGGCGACCACATCACTATGACCACTGATATATTTCGAAGCGGAGTGCACCACGATGTCGATGCCGCAGCTTAACGGTTTCTGGAACAGTGGCGAGGCCCAGCTGTTATCAATAATGGTGGTGACGCCAGCGTCGCGCGCCAGCGTAGCAAGGCGCGTCAGGTTCTGTTCACTCATCACCCAGCTGCCCGGGCTTTCCAGATACAGCAGGCGCGCGCCCGGCAGTTTTTCGGCAATCTCGTTTTCACTTTCGCCGTCGACAAACTCCGTGGTGATACCAAAACGCTGACAAAATCCGCGCAGGAAGCGATAGGTATCGGGATAGACATGCTTCACACACAGCACTTTATCCCCCGGACCGGCGACGCTCAGAATGGCATTGCTGATCGCCGCCATACCGCTGGAGAACGCCAGGCAGGCTTCGCCGCCTTCCAGTTGCGCCACTTTTTGTTGCAGCTCGCGCACCGTGGGGTTATCGACGCGTGAATAGAGCGGCTGGTCGCTGTCACCGCGAAAGCGCGCGATCATGCTGTCGTAGTCGGCAAACGTGAACAGCGACGACTGATATATCGGCGGGGAGACAGCACCTTTATCGTGGCGTGCGTCGTGAGTCAGCTCTGTCTGTTCATGCAAAGGTTTAGCGTACGGCATTAATGACATCCTTCATATCGCGTTCGGTAATATCGAGAATTTGATGGCATAACGTCCGCGCGGCTTGCGCATCGCGCTGGCGGATAGCATCAAACAGTTGGCGGTGTAACGGAAATGAGTCACTGAACAGCGCCTGTTCCGGCGGAGATTCAAAGAAAGCGTGCAGGCTGTCGTAGATGCCATTCAGCATCTGTAGCAGCAGCGGGTTATGGGCGGCACGGTAGATGCTGGAGTGAAACGCCCAGTCTTCCGCGCCGGCGCTGCCAATCGCGAGGTGTACCCGCTCCATCTCGATCAGACAGCGTTCGATATCTGCCAGATCGTCATGGCTGGCGCGTTGCGCCGCCAGCACACAGCATTCTGATTCAATAATGCGGCGCACTTCGAGTGCGTGCAGCATATTGGCGGAATCGTTCTTAAAGCGCAGTGACAGGAAGCTGTCGTTTTCGCCCAGCTCCACCTGCAGGAATGTGCCACTGCCTTTGCGGCGGGAAATGATACCCAGCGCCTCCCAGCGTTTCAGCGCCTCGCGCACCGTGTTACGGCTGACGCCCAGTTTTTCCGCCAGCTCGCGCTCCGGCGGCAGACGTGAACCCGGGCGCGCACCGCACTGCGCCATATAGCGGGTGAGTGCATCGAGCACCAGCACATCCGCTCGTGGTGTGGTAATGGGACTAAGCTCAGCCTGTGGCAACATCCCGCCTCCAAATTGGTCCAACAACCCAACCAAATGGATAGCAATGAATGTGCCAAAAGTTAATCTGTTGTTTTGGTTTGTTTTTTATGCGAAATGAGTGATGAGTGACAGCGCGCTGATGCACGGTGGTGCAAAATTGCACAGTGATAAGGCAGAGGGCAGCAAAGCAGAAAGTAAGGTAAGCAGGGTGATAGCATAATGTTGAGGCAATTCGTCTGGTTGTATTGCCTGGAAAATACAACATGAATGTCACAGACGCCTTTTCGTCCTGATTACGCTTAGCGGCTATGAATACATATATCGCAGATAACTTGATTTTAGATAAATAGTTGGCAGTATTAGGTTTGTTCACTTACAGGTTGCATTTAAATTTTCTCGCACAGTCAATTTACTGATGGAATAGTGTGTTAACGGTGGTGACATTTTACCTCCGTTACTATGTATTCTGTAAATAATATGTATTTTGGAAAATTATAAAGTTATAAAAAAGGATAAAAATGAAGCCAAAAGTTTTTATAGGTTCCTCTGTAGAAGGATTAAGCGTTGCCTATGCTATTCAGCAAAACCTGACGCGTGATGCCGAGCCAACAGTCTGGGATCAGGGGGTATTCGAACTCTCCAGAACGACAATAGAGTCTCTTACCGCCAGTCTGGATGCCTCTGATTTCGGCGTGTTTGTTTTTAGCCCTGATGACGTTGTCACAATGCGCGGCAAAGAAAACAACGCCGTAAGGGATAATTCCGATGAATTCCGATGGGTTGCGTTAGGAACGTCATGATATTCGCGTAACCTGTATCCATCCCGGGGTGGTGGAAAGCGAACTGGCATCGACGATTACGGATATACCGACCAAAGCGTATATGGACGACTGGCGGGCTATTGCGCTGCAACCGGATGCGATTGGTCGCGCTGTACGCTACGCCATTGAGCAGCCTGATGATGTCGATGTGAATGAAATCGTGGTACGGCCAACGAAGTCGGCGCACTGAAGACGATAATGGAGCAAAAAAGGCGGAAAAGCGCGAATAAAAAAGCCGGTAACATCACTGTTACCGGCTTTTTTGCACCATGCAGAGCAGGGCAGTATTATGCGTTCAGCAGCTGCTGTGCCGTTTTATCCACCAGAGCCAGCAGGACTTTGATATCGTCCAGGCTCACGGTTGGGTTCAGCAGCGTCAGTTTCAGGCAGGTCACACCGTTATGCTCGGTCACACCGACGTTAGCGCGGCCAGACTCCAGCAGTGCATCACCAATCTGCTGGTTGAACAGCGCGATAGCGTTTTCACCCTGCGCAGCCAGCTGCTGTGGACGGTAGCGGAACAGCACGCTTGCCAGCTGTGGCTTCATCACCAGCTCCAGCAGTGGCTGTTCAGTGACATACTGTGCCACGTCCTGCGCCAGCGTGACGCCATGATCGATGATCGCGGCATACTGCTGCTGACCCAGTGCTTCCAGGCTCATCCACAGTTTCAGTGCATCGAAACGGCGGGTGGTCTGCAGCGATTTTGACACCAGATTCGGTACGCCGTGGGCTTCATCGAACTCAGAGTTCAGGTAAGCCGCCTGATAGCGCATCAGCTCATAGTGGCGCGCTTCTTTCAGCAGGAACGCACCGCAGCTGATGGTCTGGAAGAACTGCTTATGGAAGTCCAGCGTCACGGAATCCGCTAACTCCAGGCCATCCAGGTAATCACGGTACTTCTCAGACATCAGCAGTGCGCCGCCCCAGGCTGCGTCAACGTGCATCCAGATCTGATGCTCTGCCGCCAGGGTAGCGATAGCACGCAGTGGGTCAATCGCGCCTGCGTCAGTGGTGCCTGCAGTGGCAACGATCGCCAGGATCTGTTCGCCGTTCGCTTTTGCCTGAGCCACTTTGGCAGCCAAATCGTTCACGTCCATACGCGCGAACTCATCGGTTTTCACCAGCGTTACGGACTGGTAACCCAGACCCATCAGCGCCATGTTTTTCTGCACAGAGAAGTGCGCATTTTCGGAACAGAAGACTTTAATCTTTCTCAGATCGCCAGTCAGACCATCCTGCTGCACAGAGTGACCCTGACGGGCGAAGAAGGCGTCACGCGCCAGCATCAGACCCATCAGGTTACTCTGGGTGCCGCCGCTGGTGAAGACACCAGCGTCGCCAGCCTGATAACCCACCTGAGCACGCAGCCATTCGATCAGTTTGATCTCAATGATGGTGGCAGAAGGGCTCTGATCCCACGAGTCCATGCTCTGGTTAGTGGCGTTAATCATCACCTCAGCAGCCTGGCTGACCACCAGGCTTGGGCAATGCAGATGCGCCACACACTGTGGGTGATGTACTGACAGACTGTCTTTTAAGAAGAACTCAACCGCACGCTCAATAGCGGCCTGGTTACCCAGGCCCTGCGGATTGAAATCCAGCGCGATACGCTCGCGCAGTTCTGCAACGGTTTTGCCCTGATACATCTCAGGTTGCTGCAGCCACTGCACAACCGCTTCGGTACTCTGCGTGATCGCCTGCTGGTACGCCTCAATGCTCTGCGCAGAGGCGGCCAGAATTGGATTTAACCGGGACATCAAATTCACTCCACTCAAACTGGCTTCACGCCAGCAGACAGCAGGGCGTTTTCAAATTTATCCAGGAAAATTTCCAGTTCAGCATTGCTGATCAGCAGTGATGGCAGCAGACGCAGTACCGCGCCGTGACGACCGCCACGCTCCAGAATCAGGCCAGCTTCGAAACATTTTTTCTGTACCAGTGCGGACAGTTCGCCATCGGCAGGGTAGCAACCCAGCTGATCCTGTGCTTCGTTCGGCTTAACCAGCTCGATACCGATCATCATACCCAGACCACGGATGTGACCAATTACCGGGTAACGCTGCTGCAGCTCAGCCAGTTTGCCTTTCAGCCATTCGCCTTGCTCAGCCACTTTCTCTGCAATGTTGTTCTCTTTCAGGAACTGCAGGGTGGTCAGGCCGGTTGCCATCGCCAGCTGGTTGCCGCGGAAGGTGCCGGTGTGGTGACCTGGTGCCCAGGCGTCGAATTTCTTCTTGATGCCCAGCACGGCCAGTGGCAGACCGCCGCCCACAGCTTTTGACATCACGATGATGTCTGGCTGAATGCCAGCGTGTTCGAAGGCGAAGAATTTACCGGTACGGGCAAAGCCAGCCTGTACTTCGTCGATGATCAGCAGAATGCCGTGCTCTTCGGTCACTTTACGGATGCGCTGCAACCACTCAGCCGGAGCCGGGTTAACACCACCTTCGCCCTGAACCGCTTCCAGGATAACCGCAGCCGGTTTACGCACGCCACTTTCGACGTCATTGATCAGGTTTTCGAAGTAGTAAGTCAGCGCTTTCACGCCCGCTTCACCGCCGATACCCAGCGGGCAACGGTACAGGTGCGGGTAAGGCATGAACTGCACTTCTGGCATCATACCGTTCACCGCTTCTTTCGGTGACAGGTTGCCGGTCACGGACAGTGCGCCGTGAGTCATACCGTGGTAACCGCCAGAGAAGGCGATTACGCCAGAACGACCGGTGTGTTTCTTCGCCAGTTTAATCGCAGCTTCAACGGCGTCAGCGCCGGAAGGGCCGGTAAACTGCAGGCAGTACTCTTTACCTTCGCCTGGCAGAACAGACAGCAGGTATTCGGAGAACTTGTCCTTTAACGGAGTCGTCAGATCAAGAGTATGTAACGGCAAGCCGCTGGTAATGACACTCTGGATGCTTTTCAGTACATCAGGATGGTTGTGGCCAAGCGCCAGCGTACCTGCGCCAGCAAGGCAGTCAAGATATTGATTATTCTCAACGTCAGTGATCCACACGCCTTCTGCTTTGGCGATCGCCAGCGGCAGTTTGCGCGGATAACTTCTTACATTCGATTCATATTCAGCCTGACGAGCCAAATACGCTTCATTGTTGCCATTTGATGTAATCGCATCTGCAGTATCAATACGGACTTTATCCGTCATCATATCTCTCCTACAACCAGGGTAGAGGAAACGCCCCAATTGAATAATTTGAATTAAGAAAGTAAGCGCTCTAAAAAAAGCGCGGCCAATATAGGGCTTTTTCGCTTTGTACTCAATCATTTATTTTGTTTAGTTTTGTTTATTTTTTCCGGAAAAAAGCAATATGTTGCTGATTTATTGACCAATAATGATTTTTACGCTGAGATCATGATCACATGAATTCTGTGTTACAGAATGGATCTAAATCGGGCGGTTAAGATGCGAGCAGTTTTCTGGCAGCGCTACGCGAAATCTGGCGGGTAATCCCCCTGTATGCAGGATAAAAATGGCATAGCGCGATCTTGAGAAAATAGTTGATTAAAATCAGTTGGTTATCGCTTTATCTGTCGGGGGCATGAATTTTGCTAAACGATCACCCTAAAAACCTGGTTATTCACGGCGCACGCGCGGGGCGGATTCTCCTCAGTATGACGGACAGTGAATCAGTCCATCAGCGATGGTGATGAAAGCCCGATATCTCAACATGAGATTAATCCTAAAAGGGTGAGGCAATCACAATTGATTTTAACAGCTTATATGAAAGTTGACTTTTAACCGGCGGCCAACCATAAAAAATCACTTTATGTTTATTAATATTAAGCTACGCGAATTCAGATAATAAGTGCAACGCTTGGTCATGTGGATGGAGGGACGGTTAGCTACCGATAAGCTATCCTGC
>NZ_CBFFRK010000105.1:0-14872 GCF_965644245.1 Erwinia sp. V71 | reverse complement strand
ACAGCTCAGCTAAGGTAAGGCTAATACAGCTAAGGACTCCACTGAACCCCACCGATTAAATCGCACCTTCCCTAAGGTAAGGCTAATACAGCTAAGGACTCCACTGAACCCCACCGATTAAATCGCACCTTCCTTAAACACTTTAATCTCATTTTAATCAATTTATTTAAAACGTATTGGTATGATTTGATTCATATCAATAAAACTATCTTTCAACTTAACTCAATACATTCTAACCTCTCATGCTAAATATTTCTCTTATACCCTACTTCACCATGGGTGGTCAGATCTAGACCATTATATTCATCTTCGTTATCTACTCTTAGACCCTTACATAGCACCTCGGTTAATTTCAAGGCAATCCAACTTGTAATAGTGGAAAACAAAATGCTGAAGACAATCACGCCGCCGTTAATCAGAAACTGTTCGTCCAGCGTTCGTCCTGCAACGAACCCGCTACCACCTAAGGTGGTGAGGGCAAAAATGGGTGTTAGAAGACCCCCCACAATACCGCCTATACCGTGAATGGCGAAGACATCGAAGGCATCATCCAGATTCAGACGATGCTTGATGAGGGTGACGAATGTCATGCAGCAGGGTGTAGTAAGAATGCCAACACAAATGGCACCTACCGGCCCGACATAGCCGCAGGCTGGTGTAATCCCGACCATACCGGCCACCGCGCCGCTGACGACCCCCAGCAGGCTGGGGCGTTTTTGCCGCCGCCACTCGATAAACATCCACGCCACGGCGCCTCCGAATGCACCTAACAGCGTGTTCAACACCACCAGCATAGCGTAACCGTTAATTGCCAGCGCGCAGCCACCACAGAAACCCAACCAGCCAAGCATCAGCATCGCGCCGCCGGTCATGGTCATCGTCATATTATGAGGCGTCAGCGCAACGCTGCCGAAATTCTGACGACGACCAATCATCAGCGCGGCTACCAGCGAGGCAATACCCGAATTGATATGTACCACATTGCCACCGGCAAAATCCTGTACTGACCACGCTGCCATCCAACCGCCGCCCCATGCCATATGCGCCAGTGGGATATAGTTGATGGTGGCCCAGATCGCCATAAACACTAAAACCGCGCTGAACTTAACCCGTTCGGCAAACGAGCCGGTGATCAAGGCCGGCGTGATCGCCGCAAAGGTCATCATAAAGAAGATGTAGACGTATTCCGGTACCGTGCCGACCAGCGAATCAACCGTGATATTCTTCAGGAAAACTTTTTCACCACTGCCTATGACGCTATTCAGCGTTTTGCCTTCGGTAAAGGTAAAGCTATAGCCGTAGAGCGTAAACAGAATCGCGACCAGTGCGGTGACGCTAAACACCTGCATCAACACGGACAACACATTCTTACTCTGCGCCATACCACCATAGAACAGCGCCAATCCTGGTAAGGTCATCAACAGCACCAGCAGTGCTGTGACAAACATGAAAGCCGCGTCGCCGCTGTTTAACATTGGCGCGGCAAACGCCGGAAAGCTGCACAGCACAACAGGCAACGCGAATAGCATCGTTCGTTTCATTACGCACCTCAGCAGTAGCAGTCAAAAAAACGCCTCTGCAGAGCAGAGGCGTGAAGGGGAGTTATTTCAGGTCCTGACCGGGAATCCAGTTGGTTCCGGCCAGTGGGACGCGTGCCATGGCAGCCGCTTCCACATTTAATGCTACCAAATCTTCGGGCTCCAGATTGTGCAGATGCGATTTACCGCAGGCGCGCGCCAGAGTTTGCGCTTCAAGCGTTAACACCCGCAGGTAATTGGCGAGCTTCTTGCCAGCCAGTTCAGGATCGAGACGTTTGCTCAGCTCGGGATCTTGGGTGGTAATCCCCGCAGGATCTTTGCCTTCCTGGAAGTCGTCATAAAAACCAGCAGCTGAGCCCAGCTTTTTATACTCCTCTTCATAACGCGGATTGTTATCACCCAAGGCAATCAGTGCCGCAGTACCGATTGCCACCGCGTCGGCACCTAAGGCGATAGCTTTGGCCACATCCGCGCCATTACGGATACCGCCGGAGATGATGAGCTGTACCTCACGGTGCACGCCCAGCTCCTGCAATGCCTGAACCGCCAGCGGGATCGCCGCCATGGTTGGAATGCCTACATGTTCGATAAACACATCCTGGGTCGCCGCTGTCCCGCCCTGCATGCCGTCGACTACCACGACATCAGCACCTGCTTGTACCGCCAGTTTCACATCATAATAAGTACGGGTTGCACCCACTTTCACGTAAATCGGCACCTGCCAGTCAGTGATCTCACGCAGTTCCGCGATCTTAATCGCCAAATCATCCGGGCCGGTCCAGTCGGGATGACGGCAGGCACTACGTTGGTCGATGCCCTGCGGCAGGCAGCGCATTTTGGCTACGCGTTCAGAGATTTTCTGTCCCAGCAACATACCGCCGCCACCAGGTTTCGCACCTTGGCCGAGCACCACTTCGATGGCGTCGGCTTTACGCAGATCGTCCGGGTTCATGCCATAACGTGATGGCAGATATTGATACACCAGCTTGCTTGATTGCCCGCGCTCTTCCGGCGTCATACCGCCGTCGCCGGTGGTGGTTGAAGTGCCGACGGCTGAAGCACCACGACCTAAGGCTTCTTTTGCCTGCGCCGACAGGGCACCAAAACTCATGCCCGCAATCGTCACCGGCGTACTGATCACCAGCGGCTTTTTGGCATAACGCGTACCGAGCACCACTTCGGTACTGCATTTTTCGCGATAGCCTTCCAGCGGATAGCGCGACATGCTGGCACCGAGAAACAGCAAATCGTCGAAATGCGGCACCTGACGTTTGGCACCCCAGCCGCGGATATCATAGATGCCGGTCTCAGCGGCACGTTGGATTTCGGCAATCACTGAACGGGTATAAGTGGCGGATTCGCGTAACGCCGGATTGTATTTATCACTCATGGTGTTCTCCACTTAATACGCTGACGCGTTATCCACTTTGAAGTTGTAAAGCTGACGGGCCGAGCCGTAGCGCTTAAAGGCGGTTGGTGACTCATCGAAACCTGCTTGTTGCAGCAGCAAACCGAGTTCTTCGATATGTTCCGCGCGCATCTCTTTCTGCACACAATCTGCACCCAATGAGGCGACAGTGCCTTTCACATAGATGTGTGCCTCGTACAGTGAATCGCCGAGTGCTTCACCGGCATTTCCACACACCACCAGACATCCGGCCTGAGCCATAAAGGCGCTCATTGGACCGATATCGCCTTTCACTACGATGTTGATGCCTTTCATTGATATGCCGCAGCGAGCGGCCGCATTACCTTCAATTACTAACAAACCACCGTTGCCGGTTGCGCCTGCAGATTGCGAGGCATCGCCTTTTACGCGTACTGAACCGGACATCATGTTTTCCGCTACGCCGACTCCAACGTTACCTTGCACGGTAATCGCCGCTTTCTGATTCATGCCCGCGCAGTAATAACCCGCATGACCGTCAATGGTGATAGCCACTTCATCATTCACGCCGCAGGCGATGTTGTGTGCGCCGGCTGAATTAATCACCTGCCAGTTTTTGATCTCTTTTGTCAGGTTGGCATCGTGCAATGCCTGATTCAGTTCGCGCACGCCGTGACTTAAGTCGTAAGTTTTCATATTCACACTGCTCCTGCGGTCTGGGTGCTGTTGCGCTCCCACACGTAAAGTTTTGCCGGTTCCGGCTCCCACACTTTTGCGTCCTTGATGCCTGGCAGATTTGCCAACGCACGATATTCGGAGGCCATGGCGACGTAGTCATCGGTTTCTGCGATCACAGCCGGTTTACAGGCGATGGGATCACGCAGTACCGCAAAGCCGTCTCGCGTGCCGATGGTGAAGGTGAAAAAGCCATCGAGATCTTTGAGCGCGTTCTCCAGCGCCACCTGCAACGAATCACCTTGCGCTAAGCGCCACGCGAGATAGCCCGCAGCCACTTCGGAATCGTTCTCTGTTTTGAACTGAATCCCGGCGCGCTTAAGTTTTTCGCGCAGGCGATTGTGGTTAGAGAGAGAACCGTTGTGCACCAGGCAGAGATCCATGCCGGTAGAGAACGGATGGCTGCCCTGTATCGTCACGGCACTTTCCGTGGCAAGACGGGTATGGCCAATCGCATGGCTGCCTTTCATCTTGCCGAGGTTAAAGTGATCGGCGACTTGAGCTGGCAGACCAACCCCTTTAAGAATTTCGATACTGTGCCCGGCGCTCATCACATCGATTTCCGGTGCATGCTGAGCCAGCCACGCCAGTGCGCTTGCTTCATCGGTTGGCAGCTTAAATACCGCGACGCTGTTGTTCTGGAACCACTCATCAACCTTGCCAAAGTCGGTTGCCAGGCGGTCGGCCAGGCCGTTCCAGTTAAAGCTGGCATCATCACTGCGCAGCGTCAGTTTGATGCCCGCGTCATATTCGTCGCCGTAAACGGCAAAGCCTGCACTGTCGCAGCCACGTTCGGTCATCGAGATCAGCATCGGGCGGAACAGGTCGCCCAGCTGCTGCTCCATCGCCGCATTTTTAAAATAGAGTCCGACAATTCCACACATAGAATTTCCTTTGCTTTGCAGGGTTACATTAAAAGAATTCGAGGTAGCGACGGGTTTCCCACTCGCTAACATGACGGTGATATTCGTGCCACTCCTGGCGCTTGACCTTAATGAACTCGTCAACGATCTCCGCGCCCATGCATTCGCGCAGGATCTCGTCAGCCGCGAGGGCATCCAGGGCTTCTTTCAGGTTTTGCGGCAGCAGTTCAATGCCTTCGCGTTGGCAATCCTGTGCAGAAAGGGCATACAGGTTGCCGTTCTGCGCTTTACCTGGCTCAAGTTGACGGGCTACGCCGTCCAGTCCGGCTGCGATAATGGCCGCATGCACCAGGTAAGGATTGGCACCAGTGTCAGGCAGTCGCAGCTCAAGGCGACCATAAGGGATTCGCACCATGGCTGAGCGGTTGTTGTCACCGTAAGTGATAAACACTGGAGCCCAGGTGGCGCCCGTGGCAGAACCGCCACTGGTTAAGCGTTTGTAAGAGTTAACGGTGGGCGCGGCGAAGGCGCAAAGGGCTTTCGCGTGATGCAGCATGCCCGCCATAAAGTGATACGCCGTTTTCGATAAACCCAGGCCTTGCGGATCGCTGTCATCGTGGAAGATGTTATTGCCCTGACGATCGGCCATCGACAGATGGAAATGCATGCCGTTACCGGGGCGATCAGCGAAGGGTTTTGGCATAAATGAGCACAACAGACCTTGGTCATGGGCGATTTCCGCCGCTGCCATGCGCACAAAAGTAAAGCGGTCAGCTGAGGTCAATGCGTCGCTGTAGGTGTAATTAATCTCGAACTGGCCGTTGGCGTCTTCATGGTCGATTTGGTAGACATCAAAACCGACCTCCTGCAACGACTCGGTGAGTTTTTCCAGGAACGGGCGTACGCGGGACAAGCCTTTATAGTCGTAGCAGGGTTTTGCCAGCGTATCGCTACTATCGGCAGGTAACAGGGTGCCATTTTCACCGCGGGTGAACAGCGAGAACTCTGGTTCGAGTCCACTATTCAGTGTCCAGCCTTTTTCGGCCAGGCGCTCAACCTGTTTCATTAACACCACACGGCTGTCGTAGGGGTGCGGTTGTTTATTCACGTAACCGTTGCAGGCAATACGCGCATAACCCGGTTGCCATGGCACCAGTGACAAGGTACTGAGATCGCCACGAGCACAGAAATCGGGGCCTTGCGGCTCCATGCCCATACCTGAAATGGCGAAACCGGCAAAGCCCGCACCTTTCTCAACCACATCCATCAAGCACTTAGCCGGCACCGATTTGGTTTTGGCTGCGCCGTGAATATCAACGAACTGTGCGAGCAGATAGCGCACATTGTTGTCTTGTAAAAACTGCCTGGCCTGTTCAGGTGACATAACTACCTCTTAACCGCGATGAAATGGAGCACGCTGCTTGAGTGCGTGGGCCTTGTTGTATTCTCGTGAGGAATATTTTTTCACTGACAGGAAAATGCAGGAGCTGTGCCAGAATGGCTGAATTGTTGGATGAAAAGTAAAAAAACCTTTTATTTCATACTATTAAATCTCATCCGTAAATCAGGACGGGTGAATTAAGCCGTATGGAAACCTGATTTCGCCAACCTCAATCATCAGTAATGAATATTTAGCAGGAGTGGATTCCCCAAATTGGGGCTTAGTAATGGGACTTTTAACTCCCTATTTGCACACAGATCTTCATGGATAAATAAAATGAGTGAAAATACTCAAATTTGAAATGATGTATTTATATATAAAAAATTAATTTGATGTGGGGTGGTTTAGGGCTGTTTATAAAATGTCGCTAGACAAGCGGGGGAAGATGAATTAAATATGTTAAATAAGAATCGCAATGTGGCTTTTTGATTGTCGCAAAGCTGATATTCATTCACTTATAAATTAATTCATTCACCTGTGTGGAGTGGCTATGTCTGCATCTGTTCGTGATTTCATTATTACTGCAACTTGTCCTGCAACCTCTGGAATTATCGCCGCCGTAACGGGGTTTCTAAGTCAGAGTCAATGTTACATCAGTGAGTTGTCGCAATATGACGATGAGCACTTAGGGCATTTCTTTCTGCGTGCGCGTTTTCGTTTTAATGAAAACCTCAGCGCGGATATTGTCACGCTAAAAAAAGATTTCGCCGCCATTGCCGAGCGTTTAAACATGCAATGGGATATTTTCGATACCTCAGAGCCGATGCGTGTTTTGCTGATGGTGAGTAAGTTTGACCATTGCCTGGCGGATCTGCTTTATCGACGAAATAAAGGTGAACTTAATATTAACATCACCGCCATTGTCTCCAATCATTTGGATCTACGACCTATGGCGGAGCGTGAAGGTATTCGCTTTGTTTACTTGCCGGTCAACAAAGAAAACAAGATACAGCAAGAAGCTGAACTGTTAAAAATCGTGGAGGAAACGCAAACGGAAATGGTGGTGTTAGCGCGTTATATGCAGATTCTCTCGGATAACCTGTGCAAACAGCTGGCCGGTCGTGCTATCAATATTCATCACTCGTTCTTGCCCGGTTTTAAAGGTGCGATGCCTTATCATCAGGCGTATGAGCGTGGTGTGAAATTAATTGGTGCCACGGCGCATTATGTCACTTCCGATCTGGACGAAGGCCCGATTATCGATCAAGAAGTGCAACGCGTAAATCACACACATCGCCCTAACGATCTGATTGTGGTGGGCCGAAATACCGAAACCATTGCACTGGCGCGTGCGGTGAAATACCACACCGAACATCGCGTCTTCCTCGACGAAAATAAAACGGTGATTTTCTGATGACAACCACGCTGACCTCGCAACCGATAGCGATCAATATCGATGGTAAAAAAAGTGCTGCCAAACTACTGGGAAATACCACCCAAGAAGTAAGCCAGTTAAAACAGCAGGGAATAACGCCCTGTTTAGCCGTAGTGCTGGTGGGGGATGATGCCGCCAGCCAGGTTTATGTGCGCAACAAATTACGTACCGCCGAACAGGTCGGCATCAAATCTATTGAATTTCGCTTTGATGCGCAATTAACTGAGGCGTGTTTGCTCGCCACCATTGACGAATTAAATAATGATCCCGCGGTGCACGGAATATTAGTGCAGTTGCCATTACCTCAACAGATTAATGAAAGCGCAATTGTACGGGCCATTTCACCTGTGAAGGATGTGGATGGTTTTCATCCGCAAAATGCCGGCGGCTTGGTTCAAGGCCAACGGGTAATCACGCCTTGTACGCCGCTGGGTTGCCTGCTGCTGTTGCAGGAGTACGGCGGTGATCTGAGCGGTAAACACGCGGTGGTGATTGGTCGCTCCAACATCGTGGGCAAACCGATGGCCAGTTTGCTGCTACATGCGCACTGTTCGGTCACCACGCTGCATTCGCGCAGCCGGGATGCCGCGCAGCTGGCGCGTCAGGCAGACATCCTGATTGCTGCTGTAGGCCAGCCACAGATGATTGATGCCAGCTGGGTAAAACCCGGCGCACTGGTGATTGATGTCGGCATTAACCGTGTTACCCGTACAGACGGTAGCAGCCGACTGGTGGGGGATGTGGATTACGACAGCGTTAGCCTGGTGGCAAAAGCGATCACCCCTGTACCCGGCGGTGTCGGCCCCATGACAATCGCTTGTCTGATGCAAAACACCGTGCTGGCGGCTGAGTTGCAACTTCAGCAAGCGGCGGGTTAAGGAGAGGGAAGATGCCATTAGCGTTATTGAAATACGGGCTGTCGTCAGAATATCCGGCAGAAGTGGATATTCCCGCACCGCGTGAACTGAAAAAACACTATGACGTGGTGATCATCGGCGGCGGCGGTCATGGCTTAGCCATTGCTTATTATCTGGCGAAATACCACGGCATCACCAATGTGGCCGTGCTGGAAAAAGGCTATCTGGCAGGCGGCAATACGGCGCGAAATACCGCAGTGATTCGCTCTAACTATCTCACCTCTGAAGGCGTACGTTTTTACAGTGAGTCGGTGAAGCTGTTCCAGAATCTGTCGAACGAATTTGACTTCAACATTATGTATTCCGAACGCGGGCAGCTGACCTTAGCCCACACCGACAGCACGGTGCGAGCCTTTCGACAGCGTGCTGAGGTCAATAAGCACTTTGGTGGTCGCACCGAGATGATTGATCGTCAGCAGATCCGAGAGCTGGTGCCAACGCTTAACCTCGATCCCGGCAATCTGCCCGTGCTGGCTGGGCTCTGGCATATCGATGGTGCCACCGCGCGCCACGATGCCGTCGCCTGGGGTTATGCCAAAGAGGCAGCAAAGCGCGGTGTGGAAATTCACCAAATGACCGAGGTGGAAGATTTGGTGATCGCCGAGGGGCGCATTACGGCGGTGAAAACCAACCGCGGAACCGTGGGTTGCGGTTGTGCGGTACAGGCTGTCGCAGGGCACAGTTCGCTGCTGGCACAAAAAGCCGGTTTCCGCTTGCCGGTGGTGTCGTATCCCCTGCAGGCCATGGTAACGCAGCCGGTGAAACCCTTTCTCAATCCGCTGGTCAGTTCCTCGGCGTTGCACTGTTATGTGCAGCAAACCAGCCGCGGTGAAGTGGTGTTTGGCGGTGGGTCCGATCCTTATCCGCTCTACAACACCCGATCGACGTTGGATCTGAAAGAGAGTCTGATCGCCCACGGTATAGAGATGTTCCCGTTCCTAGCGAAAGCGCGCTTGATGCGTCAATGGGCGGGGATCACCGACATGACACCTGATTACAGTCCAATCATGGGCGCAAGCCCGGTGAAGAACTACTACCTCGACGCCGGATGGGGCACGTGGGGCTTTAAAGCCACGCCGATCTGCGGCAAAACCATGGCGGAGCTAGTCGCCAGCGGCGGTAAAACGCCGGAACTGATCGCACCGTTTCAGCTGGAACGTTTTGCGCGTTTTCAGCAGGTCAATGAAATGGGCGCCACGGCGGCCAGCCACTAAAGGAAAGACAGATGAAAATCATGCATTGCCCCCTCAACGGGCCGCGCAATATCACTGAATTCGCCTACGGTGGCGAGTTGAAAACCCTGCCTGATCAGCTGAGCTGTAGCGATCGTGAATGGGCGGACTACGTGTTCTATGAAGATAATCGGGCAGCGGTGGTGACTGAATGGTGGTTCCACACGCCCTCGAGTTATTGGTTTCTTGCACAGCGTAATACCCTAACCGATGAAGTGATCCGTACCTTTGACGCCAGCGAAGTCTTCCCCAACCCGCATAGCAGCGCGCTGCCAGCCAGCATCAGCGCAGCCATGGAGGTGGCATCATGACCCAGAAGCGTTTAGCAGCCCCTATGGGACGGCTGATTGACCGTCGGCAACCGCTGCAATTTACTTTTGAGGGCGAGCAAATCAGCGGATTTGCTGGTGATTCGATTGCCAGTGCGGTGATTGCCAGCGGACGTCATCTGTTGTCGCGCTCCTTCAAATACCATCGCCCGCGTGGTGTACTCAGCATGTTTGGTCAGGATGCCAATACACTGGTACAGCTGACGGATGAACCCAACGTGCTGGCCGATGTACAGCCTATAACGCAGGGACTCACCGTCACCGGACAAAACTACAACGGCTCGCTGGATAACGACCGCGACGCGAAAATGCAGCTGTTTTCACGCTTTATGCCGGTGGGTTTTTACTATCGCGCTTTTTACAAACCCAAGGGAATGTGGAAACGCTGGGAGCCGCTAATCCGCCGAAAAGCGGGTCTGGGAGTATTGAATCTCAAGATCGACGAAACGTATTACGACAAAGCGTATCTGTTCTGTGATGTGCTGGTGGTCGGCGGGGGGCCGGCAGGATTACAGGCTGCGCTGACTGCTGCAGACAGTGGTGCGCAGGTGATTGTGGTTGAGCAACTGCCGCTTATCGGTGGCGCACTCAGTTGGGCAAGGATGGCAGCCGAGGCGCAACAGACGGAACAGGTCTTGCAGTTCATGACCCGCCGTGTGGAAACGCACCCGAACATTCGCGTACTGCTTAATGCAACTTGCAACGGTTGGTTCAAAGATCACTATTTGCCCGTGATTCAGGGGCAGCGCATGTACAAAGTACGTGCAACCAGCTGTGTTATCGCTGCGGGTGCTTACGACCAGCCAGTGGTTTTCCGCAATAACGACTTGCCAGGTGTGATGTTAACCAGTGCCGCCCAGCGTTTGATGCAGCATTACGGCGTCAAACCGGGTCAGCGTGCCGTATTGTTAACCGGCAATGATGATGCGTATCTGGCAGCGTTGATGATGCATGAGCAGGGTGTGGCGGTTGCGGCCATTATCGACTTACGTACTGAACTGCCGCAAGCGGCCCTGACACAACCTTTGCAGCGCGCGGGTATTGAACTGATTGCCAATGCTACGGTTTATGAGGCACTGGCTGCGAGTGCGGGTCAGGTTTCAGCGGTTGAAGTCCGTAGCATTATCGGCCAAGGCAAAGTGGCAGCGAGCGGCAAACGTATTGAATGCGATTTACTCTGCATGTCTGCGGGGTATATGCCTGCCTGGCAACTGCCGTGTCAGGCAGGTGGCAAACTCCGCTATGACGATGCCAGCGCCAGTTTTACGCTGAGCCATTTGCCCGCGGGCATGTTCACCGCCGGTTCGATTAACGGTTGGCATACGCTGGAAGAGGTGGTTCAGGATGGCACCCACGCCGGGCGCATGGTGCTGCAACAGCTAGGAATTAATAACAACATCAGTACTTTGCCACCGCGGCAGGGAGAAAAACCACGGATTAACTATCCCTGGCCAATCTTCGCCCATCCGAAAGGCAAAGAGTTTGTCGATTTTGACGAAGACCTGCAAATCAACGACATCATCAATGCCACCAAACACGGCTATCGCGATGTGCAACTGGTAAAACGCTTTTCCACCGTCGGTATGGGACCTTCTCAAGGGCGGCATTCAGCACTACCGACCGCACGCTTAGTGGCGCAGGCAACCGCGCGCAGCGTGAGTGAAACCGGCGTTACCACGGCGCGCCCGCCATTTAGTGCAGAGAGCCTGGCGCATCTGGCGGGACGTCATTTCGACCCGTGGCGTGTTACGGCCATACATCAACGCCATCTGGCTTTGCAGGCGCAAATGATGCCGGCAGGCAACTGGCTGCGCCCTGGCTGGTACCAAACGGTGCCTGCCGCCGACAAAAAAACAGCAGTGCAGGCAGAGGCGCTCAATGTGCGTAATAACGTCGGACTGATTGACGTTTCGACTTTGGGCGGCATCGAGTTGCGCGGCCCGGATGCCGCAGAATTCCTCAACCGTCTTTATACCTTTGCCTTTATCAAACAGCCGGTGGGACGCACGCGCTATGCGTTGATGACCAATGAACAGGGTGTGGTGATTGACGATGGCGTGGCTTGTCGTTTGGCGGAGAATCACTTCTATGTCACCGCCACAACCAGCGGTGTGGCACGGGTGTATCAATCGATGTTGCAGTGGAATACGCGCTGGCGACTGGATGTGGACATCGCCAATGTTTCCTCCGCGTGGGCGGCGGTCAATCTGGCGGGACCTCAGTCGCGTAAGGTTCTGAGCAATTTGTGTGATGAACTGGATTTGAGTGCCGAAGCGTTCCCCTACTTAGCCTGCCGTGAAGGCAAGGTGGCCGGTATACCGGCACGTCTGCTGCGTGTGGGCTTTGTTGGCGAACTGGGCTATGAGATCCATGTGCCGACGCGCTATGGTCAGGCCTTATGGGACGCATTGATGCAAGCGGGGAGCGATGACGGGATAAAACCCTTTGGTGTCGAAGCACAGCGTTTGTTGCGCCTAGAAAAGGGGCACGTGATTATCGGTCAGGATACCGATGGTATGAGCCATCCAGGAGAAATCAGCATGAGCTGGGCGGTTAATCGTGTTAAGCCGGAATTTATTGGCCGTCGCGCCATCGATATTCTGGAAGCTCACCCACCGGTGCGCAAACTGGTGGCTTTCACACTGCCCGCAGCATCCCCGCTCCCGCTGGAAGGTCATTTAGTTTTAGAAGGCGAGCGGATCACCGGCAATGTTACGTCCTGCGAATATTCACCCACGCTCAACGCGATAATTGGCATGTCCTATGCATCTGCAGATCGGGCAACCCCAGGCGATAGCATTACCATTCGCACTGAAGGCGGCAGGGAAGTCACTGCATTAGTGGTGAAGTTGCCCTTTTATGATGCTGAAAACCAGCGACAGGAGCTGTAATGATGCAAAACATGCACGTTTTGGCGGCAGGACCGCTGGATCATCTTGAGGCGGCGTCGATTGATAACGGCGCAATCGCACTGCACGACTGCTCGCATCAGGCGCGCGTGGGTTTTCGCGGACGCCACGCCGCGTGGTATCTGCAACAACGCGGCTTTGTGCTGCCCGATCAGCCAAATCAGTGCTGCTGGCAAAGCGACGGCTCACTGGTCGCGCGTTTATCACAGACTGAATTTTTAATTCTGGCCGCAGATAACGCCCCCTCGCGAATTCAACACGAGGAGCAGTCATGGCAAATGAATGAGCTGTCGTGCTTTATGCTACCACGCCAGGATACCCATGCGTGGCTGGCGATAAGCGGCGCTCAGCAAGCAGCAATGATGGCGAAGTTGTGCGCGGTTGATCTCTCGTCGGATAAATTTTTGCCCGGCGCAGTGGCACAAACCTCTGTCGCGCGCGCCAATGCGTTAATCATCAATGCCTCACTGCCAGATAAAGAACAGTTTTGGCTGCTGGTGGATTACTCCATGGCGGCGTATTTCTGGGATGTCTTGCTTGATGCCACGGCGGAGTTTGCTCGCTGATTTCCACTCTCCGGGCCACGGCCCGGCTCCACATATGCAGGTGTGTATGTCTTTGGCTGCTATTACTGAAAATGATTACACGGTGCCCGCACTCTTTCGCGGGCTGACCATCATTGAAATGTTCAATAGTCGTGACCGGGTACTAACGGTGCAGGATTTTGCCGATCATCTTGGTGTATCAACCTCTTCGATTTACCGTATTGTCACGACTCTGACTGAGATGAACTATCTCGATAAGGTGGCGAAAAATACTTATCAACTCGGTCCGCAGGTCATTTCCAATGGATTTAGTTACCTGGCCAGCCGGGATGTGGTGGATATCGCCATGCCGCATTTGAATACGCTGCGCAATACCGTTTCCATGTCATGCCATCTCAGCATTCGCGAAGGCCAGGAAGCGGTCTATATTTATCGCTCATTTGCGTCACAGCGCCTTTCGGTGAATGTGCCTATTGGTACGCGTATTCCTTGTCACTGCAGCGCCATGGGGCGGGTGTTGCTCACCGGCTTAAATGATGCAGAACTGGATAGCCTCTATCAACATGTGCGACTGGATGGCTATTCGGTTTCAGCGCCTCGCACCTTGCCAGAACTGAAGCAAACCGTGCAGCAGGACAGCATACAAGGTTGGGTTGAGCACCAGTCCGATTTCGCCACCGCGATTGCCTGTGCGCTGCGCGATCATCACCACCAGATTGTGGCGGCGATCAACGTCTCAGGACCTGATGCGTTGATGGAAGACCCTCATCAGAAGGAAGTAGTGCGTAATGCGTTATTAGCCACTGCACAACGTATTTCGTTCGAGCTTGGAAACCTGCGAAAAATGTCGGAGAAAATTAAGCCTCGATGAGCAAATCGGTCACCACCAGCCAGCGTGAGAGCCCGTTGAGTCTGGAGCAGCATATTGCGCGTTCGCTGAAGCAGCGGCGTATTTCTCAGGGTTATAAAATCTCAGATGTGGCACGTATTGCGGGTGTCAGCGTTGGTATGGTCAGCAAGGTGGAGAACGCCCATGTTTCCACCAGTCTCGATATTCTCAGTCGTCTGTGTGACGCCATCGGTTTGCCGGTTTCCAAATTGTTTAGCGATTATGATGTGGCCAAACGCGGCGCCCAGTTGATTAAAGCGGGTGAGGGCATGGAAGTGGTGCGCACTGGCACTGAAGTCGGCCACTCTTATCATTTACTCAGTTATGCGCAAGGCCCGCACAAACTGTACGAACCCTTTCTGGTAACCATGGACGATGCCAGTGAAGAGTTTCCCAATTTCTGCCATCCAGGGCATGAATTTCTCTATTTGTTGGAAGGCGAATTGATTTATCGCCATGGCACCCGCCTTTACCCCATGTCTCCGGGCGATAGCCTGTCTTTCGATGGCGGAGTGCCGCACGGTCCTGAAAAATTACTCCAAGTCCCAATCCGCTTACTGTCAATTATTCATTATGATGAGAGTGAAGAGGGTTAATTGCGCTAAATGTATGAGTAGGCGCGGATGATGAGTCACTAGGCGGATTCAAGTTCGAAGTGCAACGCTAAGCCGCCTGTCTTAACTCTGCAAAGACCACTGAAGGCTGCCGGAAC
>NZ_CBFFRK010000104.1:0-14883 GCF_965644245.1 Erwinia sp. V71 | reverse complement strand
TTCAGGCAACCGTCTGTGGTGTTTGCAGAGCTAAGATTGGCGGCTTAGCGTTGCACTTCGGAGTTGAATCCGCCTTAATCGGTATTTTCTTCGGCGGTTTCCTTGGCGGGACGCTGACCGATAAATTAGGCAGAAAGATTATCTACTTTGTCGGCCCTACCCTGTTCGTTGTCTGTTCGCTGGCACAGTATTGGGTGCAAAGCGGTGAAATGCTGTTTGCTCTGCGTTTTCTCAGCGGGATGGCGGTAGGGATTGAATACCCGGTCGCCACCGCGTTCCTGGTCGAGTTTCTGCCGAAAAAATATCGCGGTCCCTGCCTCGCCACGCTGACCATTCTGTGGTTTGCCGGTGCGGCCACCGCGTATATTGTCGGTGAAATTATGATGCAGATCGGAGGTGATGATGCCTGG
This sequence comes from Erwinia sp. V71, assembly GCF_965644245.1. Classification (NCBI taxonomy): domain Bacteria; kingdom Pseudomonadati; phylum Pseudomonadota; class Gammaproteobacteria; order Enterobacterales; family Erwiniaceae; genus Erwinia; species Erwinia sp. V71. The sequence goes on along the minus strand of NZ_CBFFRK010000104.1, from coordinate 14,473 downwards.
CGTCTGACGCTGGCCAGCACCGCCGTGATTGGCGCAGCGCTGTTCATTGTTCGTCTCGGCACCCCGGAATCCCCGCGCTGGCTGATGAGCAAAGGCCGCAATGCTGAAGCGGAGAACATCATCCGTCAGGTATATGGTGCGGATTTCAGCCTGGCGAATCTGCCGGTGCAAAAAGAGAGTGGCAAACACTCGTTTCTCAGCCTGCTGCACTCGGGCTACGGCAAACGTATGGCGTTTGTCTCCATCTTCTGGACCTGCTCCGTGATCCCGGTGTTCGCCGTGTATGCCTTCGCGCCGAAAGTGCTGCAGGCACTGCACCTGAGCGGTAACTGGGCCTCTTATGGGTCAGTGGCCATCACCCTGCTGTTCGTGGTCGGCTGTATTATCGCCACCCGCCTGGTGAATACTATTGGTCGCCGTAAACTGCTGCTGCACAGCTTCCTGTGGTCTGGTCTGGCGCTGCTGCTGCTCGGCTGGCTGCGTGATGGGCCGTCGCTTACCATTCTGGTGATGTTCGGCGCTTATGCGCTGTTTATTGGCGGCGCGCAGGTGTTGCAGCTGGTGTATCCGAACGAGATTTTCCCGACCGAGATCCGCGCCGGTGCGGTGGGTGTCGGCACTTCGCTGTCACGTATTGGCGCGGCAGTCGGTACTTATCTGGTGCCCTTCTCGCTGCAGAGCATCGGCATTGGTCATACCATGTATATCGCCGCGGGCATTACTTTCTTTGGTCTGCTGGTCTCCTGGTTCCTTGCACCGGAAACCAATGCGCTCAATCTGGATGAGGCTGCTTCGCTGAACGACAGCAGCAGTCCCTCCCCTTCGCTGGCAACACCGCTGCCGAAACGGCATTGAGATAAAACGGGGCGCATCGCGCCCCGTTTGCTTTTACTTTTACTCTGGCTTAATCAGCCGTTCCACCTCACGCCGCCGCTTGCGGAATGACGACGGCGTTTCACCATACTGCTTGCGGAACCAGGCGATCAGGTGTGACGCATCGGCAAAGCCACAGGCACCGGCAATTGCGTTAATGCTGTTACTGGAATCCGCCATCAGTTTGCGCGCATGTTCCAGTCGCATCCTGCGCCAGTAAACCGCCGCCGTGTAGCCGGTACTGTTGAGAAATAACTGGTTAAGCTGGCGGGTACTCAGGCGAACAAAATCGGCAACGTCATTCAGCGGCACAGGTGAATCGAGATGATGCTTCATCAGTTCGATAACCTTGTGCACCACCTCATTGTCATACACCACCTGCTCAGCGGCGGCTTTACGCCGGCCACGCGTTTTTCTCCTGTCCGCCTCTTCCTCCACCAGCAGGTATTTCAGCCCCTTCTGCGCCCGCAATTCACCACAATGCTGACGAATCAGATCGGCAGCCAGGTCAATCGCCGTACCGCCAGGACAGGAGATAATGCCGCCATCCTTGATATAGGTTTTGTCGATAACCGGAATCGCTTTGGGAAAACGCTGACGAAACTCATCGCGGGTAGTGAAATGAATCGCACAGCGGCGGCCATCCAGCAACCCGGCATTACCGACAATAAATGAGCCACTGCACAGCGTAATAATGGGAATTTTGCGCGCATGTAATGCCCTGACGGCGTCCAGCAGCCACGACGGGGGTGAACGGGTCTCTTCCAGCAGCCCACCGGCCAGCACGATATAATCCCAGTTTTGCGTTAAATCGAGCGCTGCCGTCGGCGTGACAGGCAAACCACAGCTGGCAGTGACAGGCTGGTTATCGCAGGTCATCCACTCCCACTGGCAGAAGATTTGCCGGCTGCCAAATGACTCATCGGCGGCAAAGCGCAACGATTCCACCAGCCCGGCGACTGACACCAGCGTGAAGCGGTTCATCAGAATAAAACCGATTCTCAGGTCGGGTTTGGGCTGGCTGGCGGTGTTCTGTGACTGACGGGTATCCATTGCGCTAAATCTTCTTATGACGAAAATGTGCGGGAACCCGCAGCTGCTATTGTTCCGGTATCGCGTGGGCGGCTCAAGGGGGATAGGTGAATTAATGCGAGCAAGATCATGAAAGGACATCCCTCTCTGCATGATGAATAAACCCGCGAGTCGGCTTCGACGCTGGTAATTGTCATGCGTATGCATTACATTTGTACAGATATTACACAACCAACTGGTGCCTTATGACCGCCAATAGCTTAGTTCAGACCCGTATTAATACCGAGGTCAAAGAGAAAGCCACTGAAGTGCTGGAGCGAATGGGACTAACCGTCTCAGATGCCGTGCGTATCCTGTTAACCCGCATCGCTAATGAAGGTGGCCTGCCTCCCGGTTTTACTGCTGATACTGAAACCTGGGATCTCTGGTTTCGACGCAAAGTGCAGGAAGCACTGGAGGATCCGCGTCCTGCACTTTCTCACGATGAAGTCAGACAGCATTTTTCAGACCGCAAGGCTGCGCTACGGAAACAATAAAACGGATGATACTAAAATGGAGCGCGTTTTCTGTTAACGACAGGAACGCAATAATGGATTATATCGCTCAGGACAACCCCATCGCCGCAGCTGAACTGGATGATCAGTTTGAAGCCGCCGCCGAACTCGCCTGTCAGCATCCTGAATTTCATCGCGCTGGCAGAGTCGTGGGAACACGTGAGATCGTCGTACATCCCCATTACATTATGATCTACCAACTGGAGCACAAGACACTCACTATCCTGCGCGTGCTGCACACCGCACAACGCTGGCCCTGACCGGGCCAGCAGTTCGCGTTAACTATGCTCAATCTTCGGTAAAAACCACGTCAGCAGCCCCGCCAGTGGCAGGAACGAGCAGAGCCAGTAGACAGTTTCGATACCGTGTTTGTCCGCCAGCCCGCCCAGAATCGCAGCGGCAATACCGCCAAGGCCAAAGTTCAGACCATAGAACAGCCCGCCGATCAGCCCGACGCGGTTCGGCAGTAACTCCATGGCGTAAATCAGAATCGCCGCAAAGGCACTGGCCATCACCAGATTAATCAGCACCGTCAGCACGCCGGTCCAGAAAAGGTCAGCATAGGGCAGCATCAGCGTTAATGGCAGCGGTCCCAGCACCGAAATCCAGATAATGCGATAACGCCCGATGCGGTCACCAATAATGCCACCAATCAATGCACCAACAGCAGAAGAGACAAGGAAAATAAACAGCATCATCTGCGATGCGCTGACCGACAGGCCAAAGTGATCGATGAGATAAAAGGTATAGAACGAGCGGAAACTTTCGCCATAGGCATTTTTAGAAAACATCAGCAATGTCAGGATCACCAGACCGCCCACAACCGTGGCACGCGAATAGTGGGTCTGCCCGCCCGTTGCCGCCGCGCGTGCTTTTGCCAGCGAGGTAAACGAGTTGCGCAGCGTGGTGTGCTGACCGGCCGTCCAGATCATCAGCAGCATCGCCAGCAGTGCCAGAACCGCGAACCACGCGAGGCTCGACTGTCCTCTCTGTACAATCACCAGTGCCGCCAGCAGTGGCCCCAGCGCGCCACCTGCCTGCCCGCCGACCTGGAAAATGCCCTGCGCCAGCCCCTGACGACCACCAGAAGCATAACGCGCCATACGCGTCGCTTCAGGATGGAAAATGGATGAGCCGATACCAATACAGGCCGCCGACACCAGAATCAGGTTATAGCTCGGCGCATACGCCAGTCCCAGTAGTCCCGCCAGCGTAAATACCATACCAGCCACGGTCGAATACGGCAGCGGATGGCGATCGGTGTAATAGCCCACCACCGGCTGCAACAGCGATCCGGCAATCTGGAAGGTGAACGTGATAATGCCAATCTGAACAAAATCGAGCTGATATTCATCGCGCAGAATCGGATATACCGCCGGGATGAGTGACTGAATCAGGTCATTCAGTAAATGTGTCAGACCGAGGATAATAAGCACATTCAGATAGGTTTTCGGACGAGTAATGGCAGATGTGAAGTTCATGGATAATTTTTCAGCCTGTCTGCAGGTCGTGTAAGTAAGCTTTCTCAGTATTAAACCAGTGATATCACACTGACGCTAATGCGTTATGCAATTATCTATACAACAGTAACAGCTTAATATCACTGACGTTGAGATAACAGACAGGCGCACTCGACGCAGCGACGTCAGGTGCAGAGGGAAATCACCGGCGGGCGACAGGGCATGACATCACCTGGTGCTGGCGCACACCCTGCCACCACAGCGGTTTCGCTAGACCTCAAGACCGGCGCGGAATTGCCCCCACTTCAGTACAGAGCTGACACCAATCGACAGGAACGGTTGCGGCGGCGTCCGGTCTGGCCCCGGTGACGCCAGCAGGAAGTCAATCAGCTCGTGGCGTTTCCCGGCAATCAGATCCGCCAGCAACATGCCGGTCGCGGTGCCACGGGTGATGCCCAGCCCGTTACAACACAGTGCACCATACACATTCGGCGCCAGCTGACCAAAGAAGCCTTCGTGGTTTTGCGACAGGCAGATCGCCCCGCTCCACGTGTATTCAAAATCCACCTCACTGAGCATCGGGAAACGACGCTCAAACGATTTACGGTGCGTGGCGCGGTAACGCGGCAGGTTTTTCACGCGCGGACGGCCATCAGGATGGAAGCCAAAGCTGTTGCGCACCAGAATGCGGTTGTCCGCCGTGCGGCGAATGGTGCTGCCGAACGGATGCGCAGGGATCACTCCCCAGACCGGCTTACCGCCGAGACGAGCCTGCTCTTCCGGCGTCAGCTGGCGTGTCAGGCTGCCATAAAGGAACGTCGGCAACAGGCGCCCCTGCAGAAAACCAAAGTGCGCCGCAAACGCATTATTGGTCAGCAGTAATTTATCCGCCGTAATGGTGCCCTTCTCATGCACCAGCGTGATTTTGTCACCATAATCCACCGCCGTAACCGGCGTGTTTTCATACAGGGTGACATTGGCAGGCAGGGTTTCCGCCAGCCCTTTTACCAGTGCCGAAGGCTGCACCAGCACCGTACCAGGAATATACAGCGCCTTTTTGTAATACGAGGTGCCAATATGTTCCGGCAAATCCTGCGCATCAATCATCTGCGCCTCGCGACCAATTTTTTCCAGCCCACTGCGATACGCTTCCAGAATCGCGATACCCGGTGCGCCCACGGCTGCCTGATATTTACCGGCTTCCGCCAGCTGGCAGTCAATATTGTGTTCCGCCACAATACTGCGCAGGTAATTCTGCCCGAGAGTATTCAGCCTGAGGATCAGGTTCGCCGTCGTCACATCGCCAATATAATCCTTCGCGCCGATATCGTGCGGGACATCAATAGCAAAGCCCGCATTGCGGCCAGCAGAGCCAAACCCCACTTCCTGGGCTTCGATCAGCACCACTTCATCATCGGGGAAATTAAGCGCCAGCTGGCGTGCCGCCGCCAGCCCGGTAAGGCCTGCGCCAACAATCGCCCAGCGAGCAGATTTTTGTCCGGTATGTGCCGGACGTGGGGTACGGGCTGCGCTGGTATGATACCAGCCAGGCATAGCATCATCGCCAGGCAGAGAGGTGACCTTTTGCAATTTACGACTCCAGTTGATTTTATTTTTTACCCGTCGGAGTGAAGCAAAGATGTGCTCTTTTCCCGGCGGCACAGCAGTGACAGCAATGTATATTTCACGTATACACAATGTATTTTGAAGATATATCTGGTGTTAAAAAAATGTCAACGAGATTCATTTTCGGACGTCACAATTGTGCGCAGCCTCTCAGAAAAGCGGCGTAAAAATGACGAAATGGCGGGCTGAAACACAACGGGAAAACGACCAGCTGATGGCTGGTCGTGGATAACGGATAAGTGCGGACAAGGGATAAATCAGGAAGGAAAAAGGTTTACCTATCGTGGCAGTGCTGGCTTACGCTTCAGGCTGGCTGAACACCGTATCAGCCGGTAATCCCTGCGGGGTAATAAACAGTTCCATATTTTGCCGCGACAGATCCCAGTGCTCATTAATCAGCGTCACCATGGAATTTTCATCACGGTTTTCCAGAGCGGCAATCATGGCGTCATGATGATCGGCCGCCAGTTGCAGGCGTCGCTCCATATCTTCATTCTGCGGACGGAAAAACGTATGCCCGATACGGCAATGGTCAATCAGCAAACGTCCCAGACTGGGTTGCAGATAGGCATTGTTAGCCATCTCGCCCATGATTTCATGGAAGCGATTGTTTTCCAGCACCAGCGTCTGTTCATCATGTGCCAGACAGGCTTTACGGAAACGTTTTTGGGTATCTTTCAGCGCATCAAGCTGTTTGGGTTTAAAACTCTGCACCGCCAGGCGGCCAATCGCAGCATAAATCATCGGCGCAACGAGGAAGAAGTTGCGCAGAGTTGCGTGATTCATCGGGATCACACGCACGCCTTTTTTCTCGATAATTTCCAAATAGCCCTCGCCCGCCAGACGCTGAAACACCTCTCTGACCGGGGTGCGGGACAGTGCATACTGGTTACTCAGGCTGACTTCATCCAGCGCCGTGTCCGGGTCCAGTTCCATGGTTAAAATCAGACGTTTTAAGTCCTCGTACAGCGCAGCCTTTCCAAATCTCAAGCGTCCTCCTGAACAACGTCACGATTGCTTCTGTCGGTAATAATCAGAATAGTAAAGGGAAACCAGCTCACGCAGAGAAATTTACCTGATTGGATACTGCAAAAACAGCCCTGCCTGCCGCATAATGCACAGAAAGTGTGCTTTGTCTCAAGCCGATAAAAAGGATGCACCGATTGTCGTTACAGTCCTCAGAGTGGTTCAGCCAGAATGGTATCGAGTGTTCGCGCGTCATCGCCAGCGGCGATGCCTTTCCGCGCCATCTGCATGATGAATATGTGATTAGTGCCAATCTGACAGGAACAGAAGAGGTCTGGCTGGAGGGGAAGGTTTCACTGGCACAGGCGGGTCAGGTGACGATCTACAACCCGGGCAGCATTCAGGCCTCGCGTTTTGACAGCAACAGCGTCGAGTTTGTCAGCGTGCATCTGCCGCAGTCACTGTTGCAGCAGCCTGTCACACAGCACAACCTGCGCAGCGGCAATGCCGCACCGGTATTGCGCGAAGGCATCTTCCACGATAACCGGCTGTTTACCGCTATCTGCCGTTATGCGCAGTCAGCGCAGCATCAGGACGCCAGCCAGCAGCAGCAGGAGTTGCTGCTGCTGTGCGGTGAACTGCTGGAAGATCATCGCCCGGCGGCGGACGGTGAAGAGCAGGCGGTGAGCAGAGTGAAAGCGTTTTTGCGCGAACATCTGACAGAAAAACCGCAGCTGGACGCACTCGCGCAACTGTCAGGGCTGAGCAAATACCACCTTGTACGGCGTTTTACCCAGCAGACCGGCATGCCACCGCTCCAGTACCATATGCAACTGCGGCTGCACGAAGCGCGTAATCTGCTGCGCAGTAACGTCCACCCGCGAGATGCCGCGCTGATGCTCGGCTTCTACGATCAGAGCCATTTTATCAATGCTTTCCGTAAAGTGATGGGCATTACGCCTCATCACTATGCGCAGCAGATTGGCTCAGGCCGCAATAAATTCCCGGTAGCCTGAAACAATCACATAAATAGCGAAATAACTGAAAATAAACGCCGAGGCGATATAGGAATATTTCAGCATCCGGCTGCCGAGAACTTTGCCGCCAAAGCTGCCGACGGAACACAACACACAGGTCCAGACCACGCCGGCAATAAAGAAACCGCCGAGGAACCACGAGGTGGCCGTCACGCTGTGCTGCCCCATACGTGAGATCAGCGCCCCGCCGACCGTGGCAAACCACAGAATGGCGCTTGGCGATGACATCGCCAGCAACATGCCGCGCCCCATTTCACGTAACAGTGGCTGGTTCTGATGCACAGCACTGAGATCCGGTTGATCGCGATGATTAAACGCCGTCCGCAGCATTTTCACTGCAAACCAGACCAGCATACTGCCGCCACCCAGCCATAATACCCAGCGCACGGTTTCAAACTGCAGCAGTACCGCCATCCCCGCCAGCGCCAGCAGCGCATAGATCAGATCGCCGACGCAGGTGCCAATACCGAGCCAGAAACCATGCAAATAACCACGCTGCATCGCCAGGGTAATGATGGCGATATTGGCAATGCCAATGTCCAGACACAGCGACAGGCTGAGTAAAAAACCATTAGAAAACGGCATCAGCGTGCACCTTCTGAACAGCGTGAATATACAGCGGCATGCACAGGCAGGCGAACGGAAAAATCAGACGCGGCAGCAGGCCAGCGCGGAGCGGTAAACATGGTGTTTCCTTCACAAGAAAGCGATCAGGAAGCTATTTAACCACTCCATTGCTGACACGTATTGGAAAGAATTGCGCAATCGCCAGATTGACGTTCAACCGGCCACTATTGCAGCGATTTTATCCCCTCTTCCAGTAAACGGATTTGCAGCAGGGTCTCTTCATCCTTCACCAGCTTCTCTTTGCCATGTACCAGCGTGTCATACAACGCATCGTAGTAACGGCTGTAATCCCCTCGTTCTGACACCACTTTTTCTTCATGGTAAACCTGCTGATCATCAATCCAGGTCAGCACGCCATACTCTTCCGGCCGCTCGATACCAAAATCAGGGTTATCAGGCATATAGAACAGCTTCAGATGCTCTTCCTGGCGATCTTTGTGCTGTTTTACAAACACGCCCTTCTTGCCATAGACAATAAAGCTCGGCCGCTCTTTTAGCCGGAAATAACTGGATTTAACCGACACTTTTAACTGGCCGTAGTAGAGATCGACGTCGAAATAGTCGTTCATTCGTCCCGGTCCCAGCAGCTGACGCACGTCGTAATGCACCTGATCCGGTTTACCGAAGTATGAGATCACCTGGTCCAGCGTATGGCAGCCGTGGCCGTAAAGATAGGAGTTGATTCTGCTGAATTCCTGCGCGGATTCCGGCACCGACGGACGGTAATAGTCGTAGTGCATTTCCAGTTCCAGCAGTTCGCCCAGCACGCCGGATTCAATCACTTTCTGCGTGGTCAGGAAGTCGCTGTCAAAGCGACGATTCTGATAACACTGCAGCATCAGTCCGCGCTGTTGCGCCAGAGTAAACAGCTCCTGCGCTTCGGCACTGGTTTCGGCGAACGGTTTTTCCACCACGCAGTGTTTGCCTGCCAGCAGCACCTGTTTAGCCAGCGAATAATGGGTGGCGGACGGTGTGCTGATAATGATCACCTGAATATCAGCATCATTAAGGAAGGTGCGATTTAATCATTCAAAGTTCTGTTCATGACTACAATGATTGCCGTTCATCTATCGTTTTCAGTGTTTTGGGCGGTTCTTTGTTCATTTACCATACGATGACAGGACGAAAAAATGGTTCCCATCGAATTAATCGCACCTTCCTTAATATGAAGGTCGGGAAAAAATTGACATCAGGTTTTCTTTTCGTTGTTTTCGTTGCAATTATTATCACACTCGTGGGTGTGATGGGGCTGATGAATATCAGAGAAAACCTCCGTCTGCAGCAGATCACCGTCGACATGGTGATTGATCTCGGCAATGCACGACTCAACAGAACGCTGCTCCAGTACACCGGCAAAGAAGAATACGCACAAAAAAATCAGGCTGCCGTCGACAATATCAAAGTAAAACTGGGGCAACTCGCAACGGCGACGCTGCCGCAAGAGGGTCAGCAGGTACGCCAGAATGCTGAGCAGACCTTTGCCCGCTACAGTGATGCTCTGAATGTTTTCAGCCAGGCGCAACGCAAAGCGCAGGCGCTGAAAGAGTCGATTGATGTGGGAATTTTCGCATCGGTTTACGCGCAGGCGGCACAATTTCAGCAGGACAAATCACACAGCAGCGAAGCCATTCTGGCGGCGACAAACCTGAAGAACGATATCGATACTCTGCAGGCAGCCGCGAGAGCGTTTCTGAGCCAGCCGGATCAGGCGGCGCTGAATGCGCTTGACGAAAAAATGCGGCAGAGCGATGCGAGTGCCAAAACTCTGCTTTCACTGTCCACAGATGGCTCGGCACGCTGGGCTGAACCAACATCCGCGCTGAATCAATCCCTGCGGGACAAATTCTCACAGTATCTGCAACTTGCCAGCGCCAGTGCCGACAATTCCAAAAAGCTTGGCGCAGAGTCAGGAGAACTGGGGCAGGCAATTAACAACATGTTTCTTTATCAACAGAATAAATCACAGGATACCGTGACACAGGCGCTGCTGGTGATGCCAGCATCCGCGCTGGTCGGGGTGGTAATTGCCCTGCTGATTGCCTGGCTGATCACCAAAAGCATCACCACGCCGCTGCGCGAAACGCTGGAAGCGGCAAATAAAATATCACTTGGCGATCTCACGCACCGCATCCGTTCCGCACGCCAGGATGAACCCGGCTTGCTGATGCAGGCGGTCGGCACTATGAACGACAGCCTGACTACCATCATCAGTAATGTCCGTGAGGGCGTTGACAGTGTGGCAAGGGCATCGTCCGAAATTTCGGCGGGTAATATCAATCTCTCCTCGCGGACCGAACAGCAGTCGGCAGCCGTGGTGCAGACGGCGGCCAGCATGGAAGAAATGACGGCAACGGTAAAACAGAATGCTGAAAACGCCCGTCAGGCCAGCCTGCTGTCCCAGACCGCGTCAGACAATGCCGAACACGGTGGCCTGATTGTCAGCAAAGTGATTGCGACCATGCAGGATATTTCCACCAGTTCGGGCAAAGTGTCCGACATTATTTCCGTGATTAACGGGATTGCCTTCCAGACCAATATCCTGGCCCTGAACGCTGCCGTTGAAGCCGCACGTGCCGGTGAACAGGGGCGTGGTTTTGCGGTCGTCGCCGGAGAAGTGCGTAATCTTGCCCAGCGCAGCTCCGTCGCGGCGAAAGAGATCGAAAGTCTGATCACGGACTCCGCGCTCAAAGTCGAAAATGGCGCGAATCTGGTCACCAGCGCCGGTGAGACGATGACAGAGATTGTGACGTCCGTGATGAGAGTGAAAGAGATTATGGGTGAAATTGCCGTCGCATCCGAGGAACAGAGCCGGGGATTACATCAGATAAGCCTCGCCATGTCCGAAATGGACACCACCACGCAGCAAAATGCCGCACTGGTCGAAGAATCGTCCGCCGCCGCCGGTTCGCTGGAAGATCAGGCGCGCCAGCTTGAACAGACTGTCGCGATTTTCCAGCTGCCGGATGACGCTGGCAGTCAGCACGGGGAGGCAATGTACCTGAGCGCACGCTGATGAAACTGGCCGCATCCTGCACCAGAGAAAGAAAGAAGCCAGGCTGACAGTGACGGCGACCTGATATCTTCAGGTCGCCGTTTTTATCGCGATTACTTCCGGGCAAAGGCCGCCGCATTCCGGCCCGCCAGAATGCCAAAGATAATGATATCGGCCACTGCATTACCGCCAATGCGGTTGGCACCATGAATGCCCCCCACCACTTCCCCGGCAGCCCATGCGCCATTGATCACCTGTTTCTGCGCATCGAGCACCGCAGTATCGGTGTTGATCGTGACACCGCCCATGGTGTGATGCACGCCAGGCGCGATGCGAATGGCATAGAACGGCCCCTGATTCAGCGGATGACGCAGCGCAGTCTTACGACCAAAGTCTTCATCATTCTGCTGATCCACAAACAGGTTGTAGCGTTCCAGCGTCGCCAGCAGCGCATGGTGATCCATATTCAGTTTCACCGCCAGCTCCTGTGGCGATGCCGCGCTGACGACAAAGCCTTTGGCGATATACTCATCGGCTGCTTTGTTATTCAGCCGCACCTGCTCGTCAAAGATCACCCACGCGCTTTTCTCTGGCAGGGCAATAATCTCTGCCGACACTTTGTCACGGGTTTCCATCTCGTTAAAGAAGCGCTTACCAGCCTGGCTGATCAGAATCGCCCCACCGCCACGAATCGCTTCGGAAATCAGGTATGACGTGGTCTGCTCAACGGTGGGGTGAATCTGGATTTCGCCCATATCGACCACATCTGCGCCAATCTGCTGCAGCATGGCGATGCCACTGCCGGTCGCACCTTTATGGTTGGTGGTCACAAAGCCATCCAGTTCAGGACGGTACTTCACCACCATCTCGCGGTTAGCACTGAAGCCACCGGTGGCAACAATCACACTTTTCGCATTGAGGATGCGGCTGTCATTGTATTCATCGACCACTTTCACGCCGCTGACCACACCGTTTTCCGTCAGAATTTCAGCCACCGAGGTTTCCAGTAACACCTCGATTTCGCGCTGGTTAATATTTTTCACCAGCCCGCTAATCAGGAAGCCACCGACCGCTGAACGGTCTGCCGGACGGTGCGTACGGTCAATACTCATCCCGCCGGTAATGGTGATATCGTTCAGCTCAATGCCATGTCCGGCCAGCCATTCCACCGCTTCCGGCGCCAGTTCAACAAACTCGCGCAGCAACACCGGGTTGTTTTTGAATTTCCCGCCCTTGAGGGTTTCCTGATAGAACAGCTCTTTGCTGTCTTCGATGCCCTTTAATTTCTGGAAACGGGTTTCCGCCGCATTCATCCCCACCGAAGCTTTGATGGTGTTGCCACCAATCGTCGGCATCTTCTCGATGACCGCCACCCGCGCGCCTTCATCGTGCGCCTGAATCGCCGCCGCCAGCCCCGCGCCGCCACTGCCGATCACCACCACATCATACTGTTGCGGTGCCAGCGGATTACCGCCCTCTTCCAGCACATGCTCTTTACTGGAAGTGGCCAGCGCACGTGAGACGGCTTTTTTCAGCGCCTCACTCTGGGTGGTTGCACCGGTAATGGCATCCACATGCGGGCTGTTCGCCACCAGAATACGGGTACGCAGGCTGGCAAACGTCTCACTGAAATCAACATCCAGCGACGCATCCGGCACCAGTGAAATATCGGTGATACGGTCGGTATCCAGCGTAACGTTGATTTTCAGTTTCAGCGCTTCAGCTTCGACTTTTTCCTGATACACGCCCGCTTTATATTTGCGGCCGCTGCTGCTCATATCGCGGATCATGGCGTCGACCAGCGAGAAGCGCCACAGCGGTTCCGGGATGTTCAGCGCTTCACGGCGCGTACTGTCAATAAACAGCTCCAGCTGTTCATTGTTGATAATGCGGTCGGCCCAGTCAGGGTATGCAATACAGGCCTTGCCCACGGCCACGAGGTCAAAACCGTGTTCCAGCGCCGTTTCGGCATCGCTTTTGTTCACCACGCCGCCGACACCAATCACCGGAATTTTACCCAACGTTTCGGAACACATGGCGCGATATTTGGTGATTAACGGTGTCGGGTCGCTGGTATCGACAATCGAAGGACGCAACAGCGCACCGACGGAGAAATGGACGTAATCCAGCCCGCGCGCCGCCAGTTTCTCCAGCAGATACATGGTGTCATCAAAGCGAATACCGGGGACTTCCAGCTCTTCCGGCGAGAAGCGGTAGCCGATAATAAATGAGGCGTCGGCAAAGCGTTCCGCCATCTTATGGGTAATTTCCAGCACTTCCAGCGGGAAACGGGCGCGGTTATCGCGGCTGCCGCCCCATTTGTCGTCACGCTGGTTGGAGTTAGGTGAATAGAACTGCTGGATAAGATAGGTATTTGCACCGTGAATTTCGACGCCATCAAATCCGGCTTTAATCGCACGGTTCACCGCATCACCGAATTTGGTGATCATCACGTCTACTTCTTCGCCGCTCAGCGCCTGCGGTGTGGTCGCGCCCTCACGCGGTGCAGCAATGGCACTCGGCGCAACCGGGGTTCTGCCACCAATCAGCTCCGGCTCAACCATGCGGCCGCCGTGATAGATTTGCAGAATCGCTTTCGACCCTTTCGATTTGATCGCGTCGGCAATTTTCTTCAGTCCCGCGATCTTATTGTCGCTGTCGATGGCAATCGCCCCCGGAAACGCCGGGCCTTTCGGATCAATAAAGCAGCACTCGACAATCACGGTGCCAATACTGCCCGCACGGTCGCGATAATACTCCACCAGGTCGCTGGTCACGGAGCCATCATAAAATCCGGTACAGGTGGTCATGGGTGCCATCAGCAGGCGGTTTTTCAGTACCGCGCCGTTCGGCAAAGTGAGGGGATTCAGGATCGGGGTGAGTGTATTCATGAGCTTCAACTCCGGGATCAAAAGTGTTAATTCTGTGGCGGCGGCTTATTGCTGTTTAATTAATTAAGCGGACAGCGGCTTGCTGGCACCGCTATTATTCACACAGATAATCCTTTAATTTATTTTTCAGCCGGTTAAATGCGGGCCATTTTTATCTCAAAAACAATAACTCTATGAATTCTCAGTCATGATTGCGGGGAAATCAACCATATAAACTTTGTGGTTTTTCGTGATATCGCGCAGGAAAATACCCCTACAGAAGACTGGCATTATATTCATATCTGCTTAATATAGATGTGATAAAGCGTTATCTCAGCCAGCCGTTGTCTGATATCTCGCTCGCGAATTCAGATAATAAGTGCAACGCTCGGACATGATTGTGGAGAGTGTAGGAGGAAGGGTTAACTACCGATAA
>NZ_CBFFRK010000103.1:0-15125 GCF_965644245.1 Erwinia sp. V71 | reverse complement strand
AGCAGGATAGCTTATCGGTAGCTAACCGTCCCTCCATCCACATGACCAAGCGTTGCACTTATTATCTGAATTCGCGCCATTCCGAGACAGGTAAAACCAAGGACGCGATCATATTGCGAGCCAATCCAGGCAAACACCATGATAATGCTGACAAAACTCAGCACATAAAATTCACAAATATAAAGGGTATAAACGTCGAGCGACATGGTGAAAATGTTCCCGGGGAAGCTGGGAAGGAAAAATAGCACTAATTATTTAATGGCAAAAGACGTTGACCAGACGTTCAGAAAAAAAAGTATCAGTTGGTTAGTTTCGCCGCTTTACTGGCCGAAAATAGCGGCGAAGGGTGAGCTAAAGGTGGTTAATCGGGCAGATAGAAATAATCTGCTATCTTAAGTAAAATTTATGATTCAGGTTTCTGGCGCAGGCTTAACTGCACCAGCAGCGCACAAAGCAGGGTGATTGCCGCCAGCCACAGCAGTAAGTGATGAAAGGCCTGCTGCCATACTGGCTGTAGCTGCGACACTGTCACGCCGAGCTGCTGCGCCGCCTGTGTCAGATTGCCGTTTGCCAGCGTGTGCGCGATAAGGCGCACGTTTTCGGTGCTCTGTGGGCCGGTGATGCGTGCCGCGATCAACCCGGTCAGGGTGGTTGTCACCAGCGCCAGCGCGACGCCTTCGCCTGCCACGCGAATGGTGCTGAAAATCCCGGTTGCCATCCCGGCACGCTCTTCCGGCACCACGCTGACGGATAAGCCATCCATTAATCCCCACGGTAATCCGCTACCGGCCCCGATAATCACCATCGCCAGCAGGGTCAGGACAATATCATCACTGCCGCTGCTCTGGCTGAGCAGCAACAGACCCGCCGCCGCGATCACCAGCCCGCTGCTGGCGAGAACGCCTGCCGGGAACCAGCGCGTCAGGGTGACGGCCAGACTCGGTACCAGCAACATCGGCGTGGACAGCGCCAGCATCAGCAGGCCGGTGGTCAGCGGGCTAAAGCCATCGACGCCGATAAAACGCACCGGCAGCAACACCAGCAGGACGACAAAGCAGCAGCAGGTCGCCACGGGCAGCAACTGGATGCCGAGGAAACGGCGATAGCGGAATAACGTCAGATCCAGCATCGGCTGCCGGGCGCGCAGCTAGATACGGATAAACAGCAGCCCGGCCAGCACTGCGCCGCTGAGCAGGGTGATTACCCGCGGATGCTGCCAGCCATCTTCGCTGACCTGCAGAATACCCCAGGTAAACAGCGTCAGGGCAAGGTTGAAACTGCTGATCCCGGTAATATCTATTTTGTGACGCTGTAACGTTTTTGATTCACGCATCCGCCAGTAACCGAGCAGTGCCGCGACAGTGCCCGGCAGCGCTGGCAGCAAAAACACGCTGCGCCAGCCACCATGGTCGATCAGCACACCGGCCACCACCGGGCCGCTGGCGAGTCCGATACCAAAACTGGTGCCCAGCAGACTAAAGGCGCGTGCCTGACCCGGCCCGGCATACGCGTCAGCCAGTGCGGCACCGCCGCCTGCCAGCGCTGCAGCAGCGGCGATAGCCATCACGGCGCGCAGCAGGTCGAGCGTCAGCACACTGGGTGAGAATCCTGCCAGCAGAGAGGTGAAAGTAAACAGCACCACGCCCGTGAGGAATACACGCCGCCGACCCAGATGGTCCGCCAGCGAACCTGCGGCCATCAGCAGGCTGCCAAAGGTCAGCATAAAGGCGTTGGTGATCCAGTTTAACGCCAGTGCAGAGCCGCCCAGCTCACTGGCAATGGCGGGGGTGGCGATCACGCCGCCGGTAAAGCTTAATGGCAAAATAATTGCGGCGGTGCATACGGCCAGTAGCGTCCAGTGTGGACGGCTTTGTTCAATCACAAGGGTGCTCATCGGTGCTTCCATCCTGAATTTGTGCGAGGATGTCAGGATAAAATGGCTGCAACGATGAAAAAACAGGCCGTCTGTCTGAACTAAAAGGACAAAAAATCCGTAATGAAAGCACTGGAAAGTCTCAGCGGGCTCACCGCTCTGGTCAAAGCCGTCGAAACCGGCAGCTTTATTGCGGCCTCGGAACGGCTGGGTGTCTCGGCGTCGGCGATTGGTAAAAGCATCGCCAGACTGGAGAACAGCCTTGGCGTTAGTCTGCTCAATCGCAGCACCCGCAGTATCAGCCTGACGGATGAGGGGGCGCTGTTTTATGAGCGTGCCCGGCGTATTGTGGCGGAAATTGATGAGGCGCAGCATGAGCTGTTGCGGGTGACGGAAAAGCCCAGTGGTCGCTTGCGGATCAGCCTGCCTGCGATTGGTTATCGCCTGCTGATGCCAGTGCTGCCGCAGTTTATCGCCAGCTACCAGGATATTGAGCTGGATCTCGACTTCAGTGACCGGCTGGTGGATGTGATTGCGGAAGGTGTTGATGTGGTGGTGCGCAGCGGCAGTTTTACCGATTCTCAGCTGAAAACCCGGCGACTGGGGAGTTATCGCTTTCTGCTGGTGGCGTCTCCGGCTTATCTGGCGCGCAGCGGTGCGCCGCAGCAACCGGACGAGTTAAACGAACATGCCTGTCTGCGCTACCGTTTTAGCGCGACGGGCCTGCTGCAAAGCTGGCAATTCAGTCAGCCATTACGGCGACCATTACCGGAGAAACTGGTATTTACCAATCTGGAAGCGCAGATTGCTGCTGCGGTCAGCGGGCTTGGGTTGCTGTATGTGCCGGATTTTGCCGTGGCGGGGGAGATCGCGCGTGGTGAGCTGGTCACGGTGCTGGATAACAGCGTCAGTGGCGGCGGGCAGTTTTCACTGTTATGGCCGGGTAACCGCCATCTGCTGCCTAAGCTGCGGGTGTTTATCGATTTCTTCAGCCAGCATCATCTGCTGGGCGCATAAAAAAAGCCGGGCATGCCCGGCTTTTTCCTCTGGTCTCTGACGAATGCTTAGTGCTCAAACATCGCAGAGATAGATTCTTCATTGCTGATACGACGAATGGCTTCAGCCAGCATACCGGAGAGGGTCAGGGTACGGACGTTTGGCAGTGCCTTGATCTCTTCTGGCAGCGGAATGGTATCGCACACCACCACTTCATCAATCACCGAGTTACGCAGGTTTTCCACCGCGTTGCCGGAGAAGATAGGGTGAGTCGCGTAAGCGAAGACGCGTTTCGCGCCACGCTCTTTCAGCGCTTCTGCTGCTTTACACAGCGTACCACCGGTATCGATCATATCGTCAACCAGCACACAGTCACGGCCAGCAACGTCACCGATGATATGCATCACCTGAGACACGTTAGCGCGTGGGCGGCGTTTGTCGATAATCGCCATATCGGTATCGTTCAGCAGCTTGGCGATAGCGCGAGCACGCACCACGCCGCCGATGTCCGGAGAAACCACAATCGGGTTTTCCAGACCAATCTGCAGCATATCTTCCAGCAGGATTGGGCTGCCAAATACGTTATCAACCGGGACATCAAAGAATCCCTGGATCTGTTCTGCATGCAGGTCCACGGTAAGAACACGGTCAACACCAACGCTGGAGAGGAAATCCGCAACCACTTTGGCAGTAATCGGCACACGGGCAGAACGCACACGGCGGTCCTGACGTGCATAACCAAAGTAAGGGATAACCGCAGTAATACGACCAGCGGAAGCGCGACGCAGGGCGTCAACCATGACAACCAGTTCCATCAGGTTATCGTTGGTTGGGGCACAGGTGGACTGGATGATGAAAATATCACCACCGCGTACATTTTCATTAATTTGTACGCTCACTTCACCATCGCTGAAACGACCGACAGCGGCGTCGCCCAGGCTGGTGTAAAGGCGGTTGGCAATACGTTGTGCTAGTTCCGGCGTAGCGTTACCAGCAAAAAGCTTCATATCAGGCACGAGAAGAACCTCAGGCTTTGCGTCCAGAGAATGAACCGCGTTGTCATCGGGCCAAAGATAGCAACGGATTCATACGGGTGTGTTAATGCGTTACGTGCAGTGTCAGGAACGGGTGACATTGTCACGTAATCGCGTCTTGCCCTGAAAGGCGGCGATGTAACGGAGAGACATTTACGCCTCGCGCCACAAATCCCCGCAACCATTTCGGGGCCAGCTCCAGCACCTGACGGGCAGCGGACTCAGTGTCAAATTCAGCGAACACACAAGCACCGGTTCCAGTCAGACGCGACGGCGCGTATTCTAGCAGCCAGGAAACAAGCTGTTCAACCTCACGAAAACGTTTTCTTACGGTGGCCTCACAATCATTGCTGAAAGGTGCCTGCATAATGTGCGAAATATCGCGTACCGGCGTATCGCGTGGCAGGTCAGGATCGTTAAACACCAGCGGTGTCGGTACGCTGACACCAGGATGCGCCACCAGATACCATTTTTCCGCTGGTTCCACCGGGTGCAGTTGCTCGCCAACGCCTTCAGCAAAGGCCGCATGGCCTTTAACAAACACCGGCACATCCGCGCCGAGACGCAGTCCCATCGCCGCCAGCTGATCGGGCGTAAAGCCGGTGCGCCACAGATGATTGAGCGCCACCAGCACTGTCGCGGCATTGGATGAGCCGCCGCCGAGTCCGCCACCCATCGGCAGCTGTTTGTCGATGGCGATGGTTGCGCCAGCCTGTGCGGGCAGGGTGCCTGCCGTCGCAGCCTGCTGCATCAGCAGCCGTGCAGCGCGCACGATCAGGTTTTGTTCATGTTCAACGCCATCGACCGGTGTCAGCAGGCTGATATCGCCGCTGTTATCCGGGGTAATGGTCAGCGTATCGCCGTAATCGAGGAACTGAAACAGCGTCTGCAGGTTATGATAACCGTCCGCGCGGCGGCCGGTGATGTAAAGAAACAGGTTCAGTTTTGCCGGGGCAGGCCAGGTGGTGATCATTTAACGGTCCAGCTGTCCATGCGCAGTTTGATACGCTGGTCACCTTCGCGCAGCTCCAGATTCGCGGGCAGTGCCGGTTGGGTATTGCTGTCGTAACTCTGCCAGGTGACTTTCCAGTTCTGGCCGTTGCGGCTGTAGTTCAGTTCGCGCAGCTGGTACTGGTCGTTCAGGCTGTAGTCGGTTGCATCACCCGGCAGGCCCATCATCCATTTACGCAGGTTTTCCAGCGGGATGGCCATCCCCGTCAGCTGCGAAATCATTTTTTCTGCGTCATTGCTGACATAGCGTTTGCCTTTACTGTCCACCAGTTGCACGACTGAACCCTGAGCATCGAGCTGCAGTTCGGTGCTGCCGAGCGGGTTGGTTAACAGTAAACGGTAGCGATCTGGCGCGGTCTGTTGGCAGTTAAAACGCGCATACACTTTCTGGCTATCAGAAAGATAGGCAAAAGCGCCACGAGTCTCATACCGGCTGATTTTAGCCACATCTTGCTGGTGTTGTTGCCACTGCGGCGAGCTGACGCTCTGGCCTGGGCCCTGCTGTTGGGTGGTGGAACAGGCCGCCAGCAGCACGCTGGCAAGGGGGAGGAGGCGTAACAGGTTTTTGTTTTTACTCGATAATAAGGTTGGGAACATGTCGTCATCTCCTCAGACTAATCAGGGCTTGCTTGCCGCAAAGAACCGTTAACGCTAACCATCCGCATGACACTCGTCAATCGGCATCTGGTCTTAAAAGCGCATTATTCGCTACGTCATATTACAGGCTTATGCTCTGTATGGCTTTTATTGATCTCGCGCATCTTGTAGAATGCGCCTCACAAAACCCTGTTATTTGTGGGATAACCCAATTCTAACTTCACCATGACGCTGCTGGCTCTCGGAATAAACCATAAAACGGCACCTGTTGCGCTGCGCGAAAAAGTCGCTTTTTCGCCGGACACGCTTGATCAGGCGCTTAACAGCCTGCTGGCTCAGCCGCTGGTACAGGGAGGTGTTGTCCTCTCTACCTGTAACCGAACCGAGCTGTATCTCAGCGTCGAGCAGCAGGAGAACCTGCAAGAGCAACTGGTGAACTGGCTGTGTGACTATCACCAGCTCAGCCGTGACGATGTGCGCAACAGTCTCTACTGGCATCATGATAATGACGCCGTCAGCCATCTGATGCGTGTTGCCAGCGGTCTTGATTCGCTGGTGCTCGGTGAACCACAGATCCTCGGTCAGGTGAAAAAAGCCTTTGCCGATTCCCAGCGTGGCCATTCGCTTTCCAGCGAACTGGAGCGCATGTTCCAGAAAACCTTCTCCGTCGCCAAACGCGTGCGCACTGAAACCGATATCGGCGCCAGTGCGGTGTCCGTGGCGTTTGCTGCCTGCACCCTGGCGCGGCAAATCTTTGAATCACTGTCGACGGTCAATGTCCTGCTGGTCGGCGCGGGAGAAACCATTGAACTGGTGGCGCGCCATCTGCGCGAACACAAGGTTAAAAAGCTGATTATCGCCAACCGCACCCGCGAACGTGCACAGCTGCTGGCGGATGAAGTGGGAGCGGAAGTGATCAGTCTGGCGGATATCGATGTACGTCTGGCAGAAGCCGACATTATTATCAGTTCCACTGCCAGCCCGTTACCGATTATTGGTAAAGGGATGGTGGAGCGCGCGCTGAAAGCGCGCCGTAATCAGCCGATGCTGCTGGTGGACATCGCCGTTCCGCGCGATGTTGAACCGGAAGTCGGCAAACTGGCTAACGCCTATCTGTACAGCGTCGACGATCTGCAACAGATCATCGAGAAAAACATGGCGCAGCGCAAAGCCGCTGCGGTACAGGCGGAAAGCATTGTGGTACAGGAAAGCGGCGAGTTTATGGCATGGCTGCGGGCGCAAAGCGCCGTGGAAACCATCCGTGACTACCGTGCGCAGGCCGAACAGGTGCGCGCTGAGCTGGAATCCCGCGCGCTGGCCGCCCTGCAGCAGGGCGGCGACGCCGAAGCGATTCTGCGCGACCTCGCGCACAAACTGACCAACCGACTGATTCACGCTCCAACCAAATCTCTCCAGCAGGCTGCTCGCGATGGCGACGATGAACGTCTGCAGATCCTGCGCGACAGCCTCGGGCTGGATTAGCCAGCGTCACGCTTAATTTCGCGACGCTGTCTGACTCTTCGAATTCCCTATACAAGGTAGATACCACCACATGAAGACTTCTATTGTTGCCAAACTGGAAGCCTTGCAGGAGCGCCACGAAGAAGTGGAAGCCATGCTCGGTGATGCTGGCGTGATTGCCGATCAGGAGCGCTTCCGCGCGTTGTCGCGTGAGTATGCTCAGCTGACGGATGTCAGCAACTGTTTCCGCCAGTGGCAGCAGGTGCAGGAAGATATCGAAACCGCTGAGCTGATGCTGGCCGATCCGGAAATGCGCGATATGGCACAGGAAGAGTTAAACGAATCCCGTGCCCGCAGTGAAGAACTGGAGCAACAGCTGCAGGTGCTGCTGCTGCCGAAAGATCCCGATGACGAACGCAACTGCTATATCGAAGTGCGCGCAGGAACGGGGGGTGATGAAGCGGCGATTTTTGCCGGTGACCTGTTCCGTATGTACAGCCGTTACGCGGAAGCACGCCGCTGGAAAGTAGAAGTGATGAGCGCCAACGAAGGCGAACACGGCGGCTTTAAAGAGGTGATTGCCAAAGTGATCGGTGATGGTGCGTATGGACGCTTTAAGTTCGAATCTGGCGGTCACCGTGTGCAGCGCGTGCCGGAAACCGAATCACAGGGCCGTATCCATACTTCTGCCTGTACCGTCGCGGTGATGCCGGAAGTGCCGGAAGCGGAACTGCCGGACATTAACCCTGCTGACCTGAAAATCGATACCTTCCGCTCCTCCGGTGCGGGTGGTCAGCACGTTAACACCACCGACTCGGCGATCCGTATTACCCACCTGCCAACCGGCATTGTGGTGGAGTGTCAGGACGAGCGTTCTCAGCACAAAAACAAAGCCAAAGCGCTGGCGGTGCTGGGTTCGCGTATCCGTGCGGCAGAAATCGCGAAACGTCAGGCGGAAGAAGCATCCACTCGTCGTAATCTGCTCGGCAGCGGCGACCGCTCTGACCGTAACCGCACCTATAACTTCCCGCAGGGGCGCGTCACCGACCACCGTATTAACCTGACGATTTATCGTCTGGATGAAGTGATGGAAGGCAAGCTGGATTCCCTGATCGAGCCGATTGTGCAGGAGTATCAGGCCGATCAGCTGGCAGCACTGTCCGGGCAGGATTAATGGATATCCGCAGCTGGCTGAAAGCGGCGACGGCGGCGTTGTGCGGCGGCGACAGTCCGAAGCGCGACGCCGAGATTTTGCTGAGTTTTGTCACCGGTAAATCGCGCAGCTGGCTCATCGCCTTCGATAACAGCGAACTCACGGAGCCACAGCGCGATCAGCTCGATGCGCTGCTGCAGCGTCGGGTTACCGGTGAGCCGGTAGCGCACCTGGTTGGCGAACGTGAATTCTGGTCACTGCCGCTGGTGGTGTCTGCGGCTACGTTGATCCCGCGTCCTGATACCGAAATTCTGGTCGAGCAGGCGCTGGTGCGTTTGCCACTGTCGCCGCTGAAACTACTTGATCTTGGCACCGGTACTGGCGCGATTGCACTGGCGCTGGCCAGTGAACGCCCGGACTGCGAAGTGGTCGGGGTTGATCGGATTGCGGATGCGGTGGCGCTGGCGCAGCGCAATGCACAGACATTAAACATCACCAATGCGCGTTTTTGTCTCAGTGACTGGTTCTCCGCGTTGGAAAATCAGACCTTTCATCTGATTGTCAGTAACC
This sequence comes from Erwinia sp. V71, assembly GCF_965644245.1. Classification (NCBI taxonomy): domain Bacteria; kingdom Pseudomonadati; phylum Pseudomonadota; class Gammaproteobacteria; order Enterobacterales; family Erwiniaceae; genus Erwinia; species Erwinia sp. V71. The sequence goes on along the minus strand of NZ_CBFFRK010000103.1, from coordinate 6,430 downwards.
CACCGTACATCGATGCAGCAGACCCGCATCTGCAGCAGGGCGACGTGCGTTTCGAGCCACTGTCGGCGCTGGTGGCGGAGGAGCAGGGGCTGGCGGATATTCGTCGTATCACGGCGGATGCCGGGCGTTTCCTGCTGCCGGAAGGCTGGCTGCTGTTTGAGCATGGCTGGCAGCAGGGCGCGGCAGTGCGGGATATTTTGCGCCAACACAATTTTCTGCAGGTGGAAACCTGTCAGGATTACGGCGGCAACGATCGGGTGACGGCAGGGCAAAAAGCCGCCGCACGCGACAACGACTAAAGGAATTATTATGGCCGCTTATTACATGGCGATTAAGCATTTTCATTTACTGACCGTCGCCATCACCATTGTGATGTTTATGCTGCGTTTTTACTGGCAGCAGGCAGGTTCGGCGATGCTGCAACGTCGCTGGGTGCGAATTGTGCCGCATCTGAACGATACTCTGTTGTTTATTTCCGGCTTTCTGCTGGTCAGCATTACCCACTTTTATCCGTTTTCGCCGCAAGGTAACTGGCTGACGGAGAAGCTGTTTGGCGTTATTATCTATATCGCGCTGGGTTTTATCGTCCTGGGGCGCCGTCCGCGAGCGAACAAGCTGCGCTGGATAGCGTTTCTGCTGGCGTTAGTGGTCATCGCGCTGATTATCAAACTGGCTACAGGTAAAATGCCACTGTTGGGGATAGCATGACGTCGGTAGATAAACTGGATTTTTCGCAGTCGCCGCTGTGTGAGGCGGTGATTGCCGCATCGCGTGAAATCCGCGATGACTTTCCCACGGAAGATGTGGGTTCCCAGCTGCGTGCCCTGGTCGCCGAAGCGCGCGAGTACGTAGCCGCGGAACCTGAGCAGGATTTAAAGTTAGAGAAGTTGCTGGAGCTGTTTTATCAGCAGTGGGGATTTGGCGGCGCCAGCGGCGTTTACCATCTTTCCGAAGCATTATGGCTGGATAATGTGCTGAAAAGCCGCCAGGGCACGGCGGTGTCGCTGGGGGTGATCCTGCTGCATATTGCTGAACAGCTGGAAATCCCGTTAATGCCGGTGATTTTCCCGACGCAGCTGATCCTGCGTGCTGACTGGCTGGACGGCGAAATGTGGCTGATTAATCCTTTCAATGGCGAGACGCTGGATGAGCATACGCTGGAAGTGTGGCTGAAAGGCAATATCAGCCCGACGGCTGAGCTGTATGAGGATGACCTGGAAGAAGCTCAGCCGGATACGGTGATCCGCAAAATGCTGGACACGCTGAAAGCGGCGCTGATGGAAGAGAAGCGCATGGAAATGGCGCTGAATGTCAGCAATGTGCTGCTGCAGATTGACCCTGACGACCCGTATGAGATCCGCGACCGCGGCTTAATCTATGCTCAGCTGGAGTGCGAGCATATCGCGCTGAATGACCTGACCTATTTTGTCGAGCAGTGTCCGGAAGATCCCGTCAGCGAGATGATTAAAATTCAGATTCATTCAATCGAACACAAGCAGGTAACGCTTCACTAATCTGTGAAGACCTGAACAGGAAAAGGCGAAGGCATGACTCAAAAAGTAGTGAATATCGGCGACATCAAGGTCGCAAACGACCTGCCATTTGTTCTCTTTGGCGGCATGAATGTGCTCGAATCGCGCGATCTGGCGATGCGTATCTGTGAACATTACGTCAAAGTCACCGATAAACTCGGCATTCCTTACGTATTTAAAGCGTCATTCGACAAAGCTAACCGTTCCTCTATTCACTCTTACCGTGGCCCGGGCCTGGAAGAGGGGATGAAAATTTTCCAGGAACTGAAGCAAACCTTCGGTGTAAAAGTGATTACCGACGTGCACGAAGCGTCACAGGCGCAGCCGGTGGCGGATGTGGTGGATGTGATCCAGCTTCCAGCGTTCCTCGCCCGTCAGACCGATCTGGTGGAAGCGATGGCGAAAACCGGCGCGGTGATTAACGTGAAGAAGCCTCAGTTCGTCAGCCCAGGCCAGATGGGTAACATCGTGGATAAATTCGCTGAAGGCGGCAACGATAAAGTGATCCTGTGTGACCGCGGTGCCAACTTTGGTTACGACAACCTGGTTGTGGATATGCTCGGTTTCAACATCATGAAGCAGGTGAGCAACAACAGCCCGGTGATTTTTGATGTGACTCACGCGCTGCAGTGCCGTGACCCACTGGGCGCAGCGTCCGGCGGTCGTCGTGCTCAGGTCAGTGAACTGGCGCGTGCTGGTATGGCGGTAGGTATCGCGGGTCTGTTTATTGAAGCGCACCCGGACCCGGCAAATGCCAAGTGTGACGGCCCATCCGCACTGCCGCTGGATAAGCTGGAGCCATTCCTGGTGCAGATGAAAGCGATTGATGACCTGGTGAAAAGCTTCCCGGAGCTGGATACCAGCAACTGATCACCCGCTGTCAGAAGGCCCGCCTGTGCGGGCCTTTTTTATTGATGACACACTCAATACACCATAAGAATCGTTGCTTTCAGCTGGCGATCTGCGCAGGGAACACGCTCAGCTCCGGAAAGACGCAAAACGCGTCATCCCTGACGGCTCGGCCCGCGCCGTCCATGGCGCGGGACGCTTTCCTCCGCTGACCGTGTTCCCTTCGCCCTGAGCTGATGCGTTGCTGCTTACATTTCTTGCACCATGGCGTTGTCTGCAGTCAGCAAGCCCACCTATGCGGGCCTTTTTGCCACTTATGCCGTATACGCCGTCAGACTCTGATAATTATCCCTGCCAATCTGCCATAAATCATCCTCCCAGTGTGTCGGGCTCAGCTGCTCCGGGCACCATACGCCGTCATAGCCGGTAGCGCGTACCGCGGCAATCCATGCCGGAATATCCACATCGACTTCTCCTGGCTGATAGTCGCGCTGCACCCATTCATCCCATGCTTCCCCCGGATGTGCGGCACGACCATCACAGAAATGAATGCCATAAATCAGGCTGACATCCATATTCGCCACTTCATCAGGTGTGGTGCGGCCACCCGCATGCAGATGCCAGAAATCAATCACCAGCCCGACGTTATCACGTTCAACGCGCTGAATAATCGCCAGCGCCTGGCTGAGCGAATTGAAACGGGTGAACGCCACCACTTCGATCTGCCGTTTGATGCCATAAGGTTTGGCGATATCGGCGATAGCGCGAATATTGCTGACCAGAATCTCATTGCGCGCCTCTTCGCTCAGCTGATCCAGTTCCGTCAGCGCCATAATCTGTACCACCGGGCAGCGCAGCTGCTGTGCGGCGTGGCAAATCCTGTCGGCTTCTGCCAGCATCTGTGCGCGTTCTTCCGGCTGATGGCGACCAATGCGTTTCAGTGCATTGATACAGCTGATTTCCACGCCCAGCTGGTCCATCAGCGCTGTGTATGCTGCAAAACTGCCGCCATTATCCAGATAACGGAACAGATGTTCCGGCAACAGCTCCAGTGCATCGAAATCGCTCTCTCTGGCAATGCGCAGCTGTGTGACGGCGTTGCTGTACCAGACAGAGACGCCATGTAGTGCTTTTTTCATCGTGACTCCTCACTATGCTTTTCACTGAATAAACTCATGATTTACAGGCTGCATCCGCAGATGCCGACGTGATGCAACTTATCGCCAAATGCACCCGGGTGCATTTGAGGTTAATAACATCCCCGGGCAACGCGACAGAACATAACGAAACCGCGCATGGCGCAGTGACAGACCAGCGCAAAAACAGCTAAGTTATTGAGCGCAACGCGGGTTGGTTGCTATATCATTACTTAATGGGTTAAATATTTCAAACTAACAAAATATGAAATTATAAAATTGTATAAGAGAGCACGCAGTATGCCCATCATCAGCTAAACGATGATGGGTGTAGCGCGGCGTTTTTTTTCGCACTACAAAGCAATAGATTTCGCACCAGCAATAAAGGTAGAAAATCCGGTTTATGCACAGTGCAAAATTGAAAACCTAATACGGTTAGGTTGTCGGAACTTCCGGCCAACTGATGTCCGGCGCAGTTGAAAGGTCGAGGCGATTTAGAGCTACTACATACTGCATCCACTTTTTCAGTAACGCTGACTCTTCCTCCGTTGCGTCATCAAGATCGGCAGCATACTGAAGCGGTGTTATGGCCGCATCCGCAGACGCACGCAATGATGCTTTCTTTGATTCAGCTGCAGAAACTTTTTCTTCTGCAGTCAGCTCAGGCGCATCGATCCAGGCTGGCATTCCATCGATAGATCCGCGGATTTTACCCGCTGGCGGATTGCCTATAAACTCGCTGAAAATATCGTCGTCAACTTCAACTCCATCATCAGGCCATGTCCCGGCAGCCTCATATGAAGATTTAATTGATAGAGCGTAAAATCCTGCTTTTGATGGGCTAAAAACATAATTACTCATGTAATACCTCAATATCCGATGGCGAACCAATAGGAAGGCATGGCAGCAATTCCAGACCCGTTAACATCAGACCTGATCTGAATCTGTGTTGTTGAAATTGATGCTATATAGTGATTTGCAACACCACTTACTGCAGCGGAATAATTGATTGTTGCCTGCGCCATAAAACACATATTGAGAAATGTCAGGGGTAGCGCCTGCGTATAAAGCGCTTCAGCGGTAATTGCATCTGTTACCCCCCACTGCAATATCAATCCCCCTGGCAACCGCTGCCAAGATGCTGATGCTGTAAAGTAACCTGAAAAGCTGTTCATGTCTGGAATCTGGTTAGTTCCGGTGCCGACGTTTCTTTGCGATGCTGTGCCAAATGACAAAGCAGCAATAGCAGCAGTGACAAAAGCAGTAGTAGCAATAGATGTGTCATTGTCTCCTGCTGCTGGAGTTGGTGCTTTTGGTTCACCTGTGAATGTCGGGCTGTCGAGGGGTGCGCCAGCTATTGCAGTAAGCACTTCAGCCGCTGTGGCTTTGCCGATAATGGATCGGCCAACTGATGTCAGTGTTGCCAGCGCCAGTGCATTCGCTCCAGTAAAATACGGCAGACGGTCAGCAGCACCAGCTAACCCCGCCAGCGCTGTCAGGTTATCGTGCTTATTCTGCTTGTTATCAAGAGCTGATTGTTCAGCATAGAGAGAATTCAGCGCAGTGAAAAGCTGGCTGGACTGCTCAGGATCAACATCAATTCCGGCAGCGGCAAGCACAGACAGCATCTCGGCCTGAGCAGCACGAATGGCAGACTGAACGGCGTTCAGCCACTCAGCAGTAACAATTGTACCCTTTGTCCCTGTCAGTGGATTTCCGTTATGAAACAGACTGTCGGAACTGTCAATCGGGGGCATCAGAGACTGCATCAGGCCTCCTCCTCGTATGTGAAATAGCAATAGGTGTGTGCTGGTTTAAGGCTCTCAAAAATCGATTCAAGAACCTTGTCACCAAAAGTCGCCAGGCGCTCACCGGGAAGTGATGCCCCGGCGCGGAAGTAATACACTGAGACGCTGGACTGAACGTTAACCGCCCACACCCAGATAATGCCTTCAACGTAAACCACATCCCCTGCGCGTGAGACACCAGCACGGAACGGTTCAAATTCATCAATCGTGATCGTGTAGCCAGCGGTTGCCGCTATGCGGATAAAATAGGCCCGGCTCAGACCGCCAGTTTCGGCCAGTTTTATCAGAACGGCTTCAAGACGCTGCTGGTAAGAGTCATCGGCACCAGGTGCAAGCTCAAGAACACGCTCCCAGTCAGTTAACAGAGCGCTAGCTGAAAATGGCGTGACAGCGCCAAGGACATCCTCTGCGCTGTAGTCAGCAAGCCTGAACACCTCACCTTCTGCTGTGAGTTCAGCGTTAAGCGCAGGCTGTTCAGGGCTGTAAGCAACAGGCGGCAGAAGTGATGCAAGCAGGTCGCGGTAACTCATAGCTCTGTTACCGTGATTGTCCCGGCACGAATCCACTCGACAGCGGTTTCGTCGGAAGACGAAACAACATTACCCGCTGGTGCTGAAATCGCGCGGTCAGTGACACCCGTAATATTGGTTATAACCCCTTCGGCCTGTGATTTGATAAAGGCATCCCCCGGCTCAAGGGCATTAACAAACGTGGTCAGGTCAGAAATGGCCGTCGCCTGGCCTGACTCAAACGTGATACCGCTGACGCTGATAGCCGCATCGATATCGACATACAGGAACGTCGGAGCCAGCACCATCGTATCTTTTGCTGTTACCGGACGCTGGTCATCGATGTAGGCCTGACAGGTCGCGATGATTTCATCTGAGGGCATACCGCCAGCAGAGGTGATAACCACATCAACCGTTCCCAGACCACGGCGAAGCGGGTAGACATAAGCCTGCGTAACACCGTCTACAGACATCGCCCAGCGACGATAATCATGTTTATTACCGCCTGCAGGCGGACGGTGCGTATTCCGATGATTCCGGTCAGTGATTCCGGCGATTTCGATCGCGTTTCCCGCGCTGGTTATTTCTTACTTTAG
>NZ_CBFFRK010000102.1:0-15431 GCF_965644245.1 Erwinia sp. V71 | reverse complement strand
GCAGGATAGCTTATCGGTAGCTAACCGTCCCTCCATCCACATGACCAAGCGTTGCACTTATTATCTGAATTCGCGATCTACCTGTTTATCGCCCAGTGGATACGCGTAACGGTGATTGTGTCGCTGCTGCTGCTGTGGATCAACGTGGTCAATATCGCCGGTCCCGCCTTTTCACTGCTACCCGACAAAGCCGCGACGCCGGAAGCGGTGCTGAACACCGATACTCCGGCGAATCACGAGGCCGCCACCAGCGCCAGCGCACTTGATCAGTCTGCGCCACCGACCAGCGCCAATCTGACGGCGTATCTCAATGCGTTCTATCAGCAGGAAAAACAGCGCGTGACCCACTTCCCGGACACCCTGTCGCCGGATTCGGTGCCATTTGATGTGCTGGTGATTAATATCTGCTCGCTGGCCTGGTCAGATGTGGACGCGGTGCAGCTGCGTAACCATCCGCTGTGGAAGCACTTCGATATTATGCTGAACAACTACAATGCCGCCACCGCCTACAGCGGCCCGGCCGGTATTCGCCTGTTGCGCGCCAGCTGCGGCCAGAGTTCGCATCACGATCTGTATCAGCCCGCGAATAAGCAGTGCTACCTGTTCGACAACCTCGCGAACCTCGGCTTTAAATCGCAGCTGATGCTGGATCACACCGGCGCATTTGGCGGCTTCCTGCAGGAGCTGCGTGATGACGGCAATATGCAGGCGCCGCTAATGTCGCAAACGGGGGTCGCCGCGGCATACACCTCCTTTGATGGCTCACCGGTGTATAACGACGCGCAGTTAATGCAGCGCTGGCTGGATGAGCGGCAGAAAAGCAGCGATGCACGCAGCGCCACTTACTACAACCTGATCCCGTTGCATGACGGCACGCGTGAGCTGGGCAGCACACGCACCGCGGCGTACCAGCCGCGGGCAAAACAGCTGTTTGATCAGCTGGATGCGTTCCTGACTAATCTCGATAAATCGGGCCGTCGCGTGATGGTGATCGTGGTGCCGGAGCATGGTGCAGCGGTAGAGGGCGATAAAATGCAGATGTCCGGTCTGCGGGATATCCCCAGCCCGTCGATTACTCATGTACCGGTCGGCATCAAGTTCGCCGGCATGAAAGCGCCGCATCCACAGCAGCCAACCGTGGTGGATACGCCAACCAGCCTGCTGGCGCTCTCCGACCTGGTCTCACGCGTGGTCGATGGCCAGGTGTTCAATGCCGCCAACGTCAATATGGCAGTGCTGACCGATAACCTGCCACAGAGCGCCGTGGTGTCGGAAAATGATAACGCAGTGGTGATGATGTATCAGGGCAAACCCTTTATACGGCTCAATGGCGGCGACTGGGTAGCTTATCCGCAGTAGTAAAACCTAAGTCTTGCCGGGCGGCAGTGACTCGTCCTGGCATAGGTTGACACTTTCGTTGCCTTAAAACGCCTGATGAACCTCATCAGGCGTTTTGTATTTTAGCGACAGGTGAGGACGCTCACTGTTGTATATGGCGACCGATTCATCCACCATTTTCCCTGCCTCACCCAGATCTGTCTGCTATTGCTGGCGAAGCACTGGTGGTGCGGGCAGCAGATGGGTATCCCGGCGATGACACTGATGTTCAGCGCACTCGGCAAACTGGCGCAGCAGTCATTGCTGAATGCACCGTCACAGACAGAACATGTTTCAGCCGTTGCCTGAGTCAGCTAAAAATCGTTACGCCATAACCAGTCGACGGGGGCAGCAATACAATGCGCCGTTTTTAATGGCAGCGCGTTGTTACCACAATACAACAAAACACCGCCTTTAAAATTGCTACCTGCCTGAGTGGCCAAGCGCTGTAAACCTTCACCGTCTTTAGACTGGATACTGGCGGCTTTTTTGACTTCGATACCGTAAACATCCCGTCCATGCTCAATCACTAAATCGACTTCGACCTGGTCCTTATCGCGATAGTGGCTGAGCCTGACAGGCTCAGCCAACCAGTCAGCCTGTGTACGAATCTGCTGAATCACAAAGCTTTCAAAAACTGAGCCAAAGTTATGCGAATAATTATGCCACTCTTCCGCTTTCAGATTATTAAGAGCAGCGATTAACCCACTGTCTGCCAGATGCAATTTAGGGGATTTAATCAATCGCTTAGCCTGATTATTGTGCCAGGCGGGCAACCGATAGACTAAAAAGAGATGCTCAAGAATACTGATATATTTTTCAGCGGTTTCGTGACGGATCTTAAGGTCACTGGCGAGGCTATTTGTATTGAGCAGACTACCGGTACGTAGCGCCAGTAGTTCCGCCAGACGGAGTAATTCATCTTCATCGCGGATATTGGCGATATCCTTTACATCGTTTTGCACGATGGTCTGGAGATATTGCCTGAACCACTGGCGTGCCCTGCCCGGGGAACGGGTGTTCGGTTCCGGATAACCACCACAGCACACTCTTTCAGCAATACCGCTTAACTCTTGCTGCGTAGCACTGATGCTGGCTGACAAATCCTGGCTGAACAGACGTTCTAAAAAACACGGCGTTTTCTGCTCTTTTTCCAGCTCAGTTAGCGGCTGTAACTTGAGAATTTCAATACGCCCAGCAAGAGATTCTTTTATCTTCGGCAGCAGTAACAGGTTAGCTGAACCTGTAAGCAGAAAACGCCCAGGTTTACGATAACGATCGACTTCAGCCTTGATAGCTAAAAGCAGCTCTGGCACACGCTGAATTTCATCCAAAACAACATTTTCAGGCAGACTTTGCATGAATCCAGTTGGGTCCTGTCGTGCAGCATGAAGGAGCGTCTGATCATCAAATGTTATATAGCGCCTGTCTGAGGTAACCTGCTGGCATAATGTGGATTTTCCTGTCTGCCGTGGTCCCAAAAGACAGACAACTGGGGTATCGTTTAGCGCTTCTTCCAGTCGGTACTGAATGTGACGAGGGTATAAATTCATAGTGAAAAGACTCCGTCCGTTTCCTGTTTACCCTACCGTCCATTTCACTATTAATCAACCGTCCGTTTTACGATTAAATATCCGTCTTATTTTCTATTTAAATACCGTCCATTTTACTATTACATTTCCGTCCATTTTGCTATTAACGTTTCATCTGCCTTCAGATATCTATTTCTCCACCTGCCTGATGCTGTTACGATCATCCAGACGAAAGGAAAGCGATCCCTGGCAAGGTATTCTGCGGCAGATACTCCAGCAAAAAACGATGCAACAGACCGATGGTGCGCTGGCGCTGGCTGTTCTCCGGCCAGACCAGATAATAGCCGTCCCCGGTACTAACTGCCTGCGGGAACGGTGTCGCCAGCAGCCCCTGACGAATAGCCGCCTGACTGAGCAGCAAATCACCGACACTGACACCATGACCACTGATGGCCGCCATATTGCCCTGCTCCAGCGAATCAAACACCTTACCACGCTGAATATCCAGCTGCGGCGTGTACCCGCTGCGCTTCAGCCAACGCCGCCAGTCGCGCCGGTCCGCGGAAGGATGGATCAGCTCGCACTGATCCAGCCGCGTCTGTGCCTGTGACGCAAGTGCCGGGGCACACAGCGGGATCAGCCACTCACTGAACAACAACGCACTCTGCGTGCCAGCGCCAAAGTGACCATTACCCAGCAGAATGGCACAGTCATAGGGTTCACGCTGAAAATCCACCTGATCGATATCCATCCACACACTGGTCAGCTGGGCGCGCAGCGATGAGTTTTCCTCATGAAAGCGCTGCAGGACATCGAGCAGCCAGCGCATAGTCAGCGTCGATGCTGCTTTTAAACGCAGATCGCCACCGTGACGCTGAAAGGCATCGCAGGCGCTTTCAATGGTGCGGAACCCCTCACGCAGTTGCAGCGCCAGCCGCTCTCCCGCCGTGGTGATCTCGACCCGCGTGCCCTTACGCACAAACAGCTGGCAGGCGAAATCCGCTTCCAGAGTTTTAATATGGCGGCTGACGGCGCCTGGCGTGATCGACAGCGCCTCTGCTGCCAGCGTAAACGAGTTATAGCGCGCGGCCTGTTCAAACGCGCGTAAAGCATAGAGGGGAGGAAGCCGCTTCATCGCATCATCCTTAATGAGTTTTACTCACATCAGACCGCAGTTTTTTCCGTTTTTCAAGCCACAACCCGCTGCTGATAATGGCGCATCACTCAGACATCAGGAACTATCGTGGATCTCTCACTCCTGTCACTGTATATCGTGGCGATCTTTTTACTGATTATCACCCCCGGGCCAGTGGTGGCGCTGGTCACCGACAGCGCCTGCCGCGACGGCACGCGGCGGGCATTGCTGACGGTGCTGGGCACCAACGGCGCATCGCTGCTGCTGATTGCCGCGGCGGCACTGATTATCGCTGGCGTGTTTCAGCTCAGCACCCTGTTACTGCACCTCCTCAGCCTGGCAGGCAGCCTGCTGCTGGGTTGGATAGCGCTGCAGTCGCTGGCGGAACTGCGGCGGCCCGGCGCGCCTGATCATGCCGCTGCGCCACAACCTTCCGGTTTTCTGCGCGGCTTTATGGTGGGTATCGCCAACCCGAAAGATATCCTGTTTTTTGTCGCCTTTTTCCCGCAGTTTATTGCCATTACGCCATCATTTAGCACCAGCATGACGCTGCTGGCGCTGATTTGGCTGGTGATGGACCTGCTGATTTTACTGACGTATATCTGGCTGATGCGCCATGCATTTTTTACCGCCCGACAACGCACCGTGCGCCTGCTGGCAGCGCTGTTTTTATTGCTGGTGGCAGTTATGGGGTTGGTGTACAGCTGCGGAAAACTGCTGATGGGATGGTAACAATAGCCCAAAATATCCCCAGACTCAGACGACATCTGAAACTGAAGCACAGGGAACACGGGCAGAAGAGGAAAGCGTCCCACGCCAGGGATGGCGTGGGCCGAGCGGTCAGGGATGACGAACAGCGACTTTCCGATCTGCCCGTGCTCCCGGTGCAGGCACGGAACCTGCACCAGACTTTCACGGCATCAGCACCGGACCCGCACCGCTGTCAGTTGCGCCTTAGCGATGCTTCCACGCCGTCCAGACCAGCAAACGCAGACTGGCGGAATAGTAATCTTCTTTCGCATCCAGCTGATCGCTCAGCTGACCGGTATCGCCCATCGTCAGATCACGCACAGCCAGCAAGCCACCCGCCATATTGTAAGGCGCGGCTTCATTGCTGCTGACATTAATCCACGCTGGGGTCTGCAAACGGGAATAGTTCGACCAGAAGCGCTGGAACGGTGCCAGACGCAGACTCTGCGGGTCATACCACCAGATATAAAGCGGAATGCGGATCGCGTCATAGCTAAAGCGCGGCGGCCAGGCAATCGCTGGTGCCAGCGAACCATCGGCGTTCAGCGCCACCCAGTCGAGCGGCAAACCCGAACTGCCGAAATTCCCCATCTCACCGAGCAGATCAAAACTGTCCTCGATCAGCTTGCTCCACACCTGCAAATGGCTGCGATCGGCAAAATCCTGCCACGCGGCAAACAGAAAATAGGACGGATTAATAATCACATAGCTGTTCTTATTAAACCCCTGCGCGCCCGGCAGCATAATGGTGCGCCCGGCAAACGTAATAACATTGTGCGACACAATCGCGCGCTGGATTTTATCGGACTGTTGCAGATACTCCGCCACATTCCACTTCTGGCCGCCACGTAACAACGCCCAGGCGATCAGCACATCACCGTCAGAGGCATTATTGCGGTCGACCACCGGATCGCTCGCCGCCGGATTATAACGCCAGTAAAACAGCCCATTCTGGCTGTTGCTCAGATGCGCGTTAGTCCACTGCCACAGGCGGTCGAACGTCTGACGATCGTCATTCGCCACCGCCAGTAACATGGCGTACCCCTGACCTTCAGTATGACTGACGTTGTTATTCCCGGTATCGCGAATACGCCCGTCAGATGCCAGATAACGGCTCTTGTAGCTGCTCCAGCCATCTGCTGCCATGCTCTGCACACTAAACAACGCAAAAAACATCATCACTACCCATTGGCGCCAGACAAACTTCACGTCAATGACCTCACGACTGAATATGTTGATAACGGAAGCGCAATGCGCCATCTTCACCTGCCGCGTCGCACACCAGCGGCACCTCGGCGCTGCCGCCCTGCGCCAGCAGCCAGGCGGCGTACAACCCGGTCAGCACCGCACCCAGCGCCGCGCGCCAGTGCACAGCCTCAAGCGAGCCATCCCCTTCCGGTAACCCCATATGCGTAAACAGCAGCGCATTCTCCTGCGGCTGCAGATCGACAAATCCCCAGTTGAAGCGCGACAGCGTCAGATTGACCTGCACTTCCAGCTCCTGCACGGTTTGCGCCGCCGCCAGCGGATAACGCCGCGCCAGCTGCTCACCCATCTGACGTAAAAACGCATGTCTCTCCTGCTCGCCCGCGTTTTCCAGCATGCCACGCACAATTTCACTCACCAGATCAAACCAGCCTGGCTGATGTGCGTGCGTGCGCAGTGGCGCGTTATCCTGTTGACTCATGGTTATTTGTCTCCCAGCATGTAGCGGAAATAGAGTTGCGCCGTGCTTTCGTTGTAATCGCCGAAGGTGTCGTAACCCACCACGCCGCCAATGGTGACTTTTCTGTTCACCTTATAATCCGCGCCAGCATGTAAGTTATAGCCGATGCCGTTTTTACTCGTGCCAGAATAGTACGACTCTTTGGCAAAGCCATACGACACCATGTTATCCATAAACGACTGCCATTCCGGGTTATTCGGGAAGTAAGCACTCTTATCCTGGCTGTACGACTGATAACCGACGGAACCGCCGATTTTCACCGTCAGATCGTCATACTTCTGCATAAAATCAACCGGGAAGGAGACGCTGACGTAGTCCTGCGGACTGAAGTAACCGCCCTGGCCATAGCTGAAGTAGCTCAGGTTTTTCGAGAAGTCCATCCAGCTGATGCTGATACCGGTTTTCAGTTCACGGTCGGCATAATGGAACGGCCTGACATACGCACCCGCATTTGCCAGCAGGCTCTTGTTGCTGGCCACGTTTTCACCGAGATAACTGTATGCCCCGGCGCCAACATAGAAGCCGGCATCGCCATCATCATAGCTCAGTAAGGCATTACCACCGTTTTTGGTCACGCGACCCCAGCTCTTGCCGGAAGTGCGGTCTTCAGTACCGACATACGACAACAGACTGTCGGTGACCGCACGGCGTTCACCGGTCAGGATCAGCGTCAGGTAATCCGTCAGCTTCGGCGCCCATTTCACGCCACCGACCAGCGTACTGAGATCCTGCCCCAGCGGTGTACTGCCGATATCAATTTTGTAATTGCCACCCGTCAGCGCCAGGTTCAGCTCAACGCCAGCGGCACTCTGCGAATCGCTGGAATCGGTCGGCGCCGTGCTGGTGTTGGGCTTGTTATTGGACGCAATCAGGTAGTTTTTCAGCGCGGTGTTGTTATTCAGCGCGGTAATGTTGCTCAGCCCGGTTGACGTCAGCGGGTTCAGATCGTCAAACGATACCGTACCGCCCGCAGCCACCACGGAGTCATAATACGCCGCCACTTCCGGGTTCGCGGCGCGGAAAGTCGCCAGATCGGTCGTACTTAAATTGCTGATGCTGGTGATTTCACTGTTAATGGTGGTCACCAGATTCTGTACCGCGTTGGTGCCCGCATTCGAGCCCAGACGACGCCATGCATCACCGCTGGCCGTCCCTGCGCTTAACGTCACCGGCGTGACGGTAAATTCAAAGCGTGAATCGCCAAACGGCACGCTCGACCAGGTCAGCGGCGCTTTCGCTTCCGTCAGCTTACTCAGGCCGGATTCGCCATCACGGCCACGGATCTGCACGCCGCCCTGCGCCCAGGTGCCGGTACGCTCTTCCAGATCGTCCATCATGGTGGTGATCTCTTTCAGCGTACGGCTTTGTTGCACGGCAGGGACATCGACCGCCGCCGTCGACTGACCATCGACATCACGATAACTGACGGCATCCGGTGCGCGCTGCCATGGCATCACGGAGCCATAAGCCGATGGTGAACGCTGCACGCCAATGGTCGAACGGTTGATAAATGGATTATCCGACATCGCCAGACCACCCACCACCGGCGTACTGCCGGTTTCCGCGCCCTGCAAGCCAATCATCTTGCCGCGCGCAGTGCGCAGGTAACCTAACGCCTGGTTATGATCGCCATTCGCTTCCGCCACACGCGCCATCAGTAACAGACGCTCTGGCGTCTGCTCGCCACGCAAACCCTGTGCCAGAGAACGCGCCTTCGGCACGTCATCTTCCGCCAGCGCGACGTTAATCGCGCCCACGCGGGCATCCTGGGTTGGCGTATCGCGCGTCATCAGATAGTCATACACCACGCCCGCTTCTTTGTTCATCTTGCCGGACTGATACAACCGCGCCATGGCGAACATCAGATCGCTGTTCTGCGGATCGTTTTGCAGTGCCGTGACCAGCTTATCGTACGCCGCCGCATACTGTTTCTGCTCACGCAGACGGTCCACTTCATTAATCACGTAACCATTACGAATGCCCGCCAGCTGCGTTGGCGTACTGCGCGACTGCAGTTCCGGGCTGCTGAGGAAGCTCTGCGCTTCCGCATTCAGACCCGCCTGATTCAGCACCGCCACCTGGGCCGCATAGTCACCTGCGTTGCCCTGCACGCCACGCTGCATATTGCTGCGTACCACGGAGACGGCGGTCGAGATATCGCCCGCCTGCGCCAGACCCTGTGCCAGCTTACCGGCATCCGCCGGATTCGCTGGCGGATTCGCCGCCAGCGCACGCAGAGTGTTGGCCGCTGCCGCATTGGAACCCTGTTGCAGATACTGATCGGCCGTCGCCATTTGCAGGTTAAAGTTCACGCGCTGCGCCAGCTGACGCATCTCGGCGTTCTGGCTACGCGCCGGAATACGGGACAACAGCGTATTCGCCTGCTGCCATGCCCCGGTTTCACTGGCGTTCAGTGCGCCCGCGTACAGCTCACTGGTGCTGGCACCATTGCGGAACACCGGCTGCATCGTATTCGCCGCAGCAAAGCTGTCACCCTGGCTGCGATAAATACGCGCCAGATCGAGACGCAACCAGCCATCGTTCGGGAAACGCTGGATACCCTGCTGCAGCACGGCAATCGCCTGTTGCGGATTGCCAGCCGCCAGCGCCTGTTTCGCCTGCTGGCGGACCGGCTCGCTGGTCGGCACCGCGCGCGGCGTTACCGCTTCGCGTACGCTGGCAGGCAGCGAGGCCAGTAAAGTATTGGCTTCCGCGGTACGGTTCTGCTGGCGCAGCACATAGAACAGACCTTCTTTCGCCGGGCGGTTGTTGGCATCGCTCTGCAACACCGAACGGTACGTCTGCTCCGCCTGCTCCAGCTGGTTATTACGACGTAACGCATCCGCGCGGAACAGTTTTGCTGCCTGACCTTTCTCGCCTTCAGCCTGCGCCAGTGGTTCACTGATGCTCAGCGCCTGGCTGAGATTGCCGGATTTCAGCGCCTGCTGTGCGGTCGCTAACTGGGCATAGAAACGGGAGTCGCTGGCCTGCTGCTGGCGTTGCTGGCTGTTATCGCCGCCCTGACGCGCAGAACGTTCCAGATAATCCGCCGCCGCCGCATAATCGCCCCGACGCTGCGCCGCATAACCGAGACCGGCCAGCGCATCCGCATCCTGTGGGTTGGCTTTCAGCACCTCTTCAAAGGAACTCTGCGCACCACTCAGGTCACCGCTGTTCAGCGCGGTAAAGCCACGGCCTTTCTCTGCGCCGCCGACATTTTTACGGAAATAGTCCATCACCGCGGTGTCCTGCGGGTGACGCTGTTGCCAGGTCTGGTACAGACCGGCGTCATCCGGCTGCGGCCCCAGCCACAGCAGCGCCTGACGCAGTGAACGGTCGGCATCCTGATTACCGCTGGCCATGCCCTGCAGAATACGCATCCCTTCACGACGGGTGGACTCCTGCCAGGTCAGTGCCTTGCCTAATGCCAGCTGTGCGCCCGCATCCTGCGGATGCTGCGCGGCAAACTGGCGCAGGCTGTCAATCGCCTGCGGGCGTAAATTACGGTCACCCGCCATCGTCAGATAATATTCCGCTGCGATGCTGGCTGGCGGCTCTGCGCCGGAAAAGGTGTTACGCCAGGTCTGCAGTGCGGCATTAACGTTGCCACTGCGCGCCTGCTGACGCGCCAGTTCCAGCTGCGCCTGCGGAATCGACTGCAGCTGTTTGGCGTTATCCAGTTCTGCAAGGCGCGGGTCCTGCGGCGATACGCGGCTCAGGCGCTCACGCCACTGCGCCGCGCCCGCACTGTCACCACTCTGCTGCGAATAGAGCGCCATCAGATACAACGCCTGACTGTTATTGGCGTCCACCATCAGAATTTTTCTTAGCGCATCTTTCGCCAGATCGTCATGCGCTTTCTGGTGCCAGTAGGTTGCCTGGTCAAACAGCGCCTGTAATGCCGGATTATTGCTCTCCGCCGCCAGCAGCACGGGCGCGAAAGCACCGCCTGCAATGGCGCTGGTTAACAGCAATGCCTGACGAATTCTGGCGCTTAAGGTTGTTGTTTTCATCGTAATATCACTTCTGTTCGCCAGAGGAATTGTCATCGTTAAACGGCGCCATACGCTTACGGGTATGACGTCTCAGCATCAGCCAGGTGCAACCACCCGTGATCACCGAGAACAGCAACGCCAGCAGCGCCAGCAGCACGGAATGCTGGTTGGCATACCAGACGATCATCATATACCACGGCATCTGACCGCTCGGGAACTGCGGCCCGACGCGGAAGCTGCGGATGCCGTTTTCGTCGGTGATAATCGCCGTGTCGCCACGAATACCGGCGTTAATCCGCGCCGAGTTGAGGTCATCATGCAGGTTCAGCAGCTGCTGATCGCTGCTGGCGATGGTCATCACCACCAGACGGTCCTGGCTCCACGGCGAACGATAGCTGACAAAACCGCGCCAGGATTCGTTCGAGGAGAAGTAGCGATCCGCATCCAGCGGTTTGCGATACCAGTCGCCGGTCAGCCAGCTGCGCGCTTTCTCCCAGCTGCCTGGCTCTTTGACGCCAAAGGTATGCGAAGAAGTGTTATACGGCGAACTCAGCAGCATCTCCTGGTTAAACGCCGTTTGCGCCATGGTGGAAATAGCCAGCACATCGCTGTTTTTCAGACGTTCAAGGCTGGAGCCTCCCGCCGGAATACCAAACATCACCAGGTTGTGATCGAGCGTCGCGCCGGTGGCGTTACCTGCACGACCCGCCATATCCAGCAGGGCGCTGATTTCTGCATCGCTCGGTTTCGTCGGCAGCATCAGTACTGTCTGTGAGAAGTCCGCCATCCGCGAGAAGGGGAAAGACGCGCCGACAAAATAGGAAAGATTCGGCAGCATCGCGAAGTGACGCGTGTTGCTCAGATCGATCGACGAATTCTCTTCAATGCGGCTCTTAATATTGTTGTTCAGCAGTACACCGCACGGTGCATCTGCTTTCGGCTTGATGTTGAAATAGAGCTGCAGCTGGTTATCACCGTAAATCAGATACGGCTCCAGCTTCATGGTGTAGCTTTCCTGACGCGCATCGCCGCCCAGCCGGTGCCAGATATTCTCCAGCAGGCCGACTTTATTTACCGTCAGGTTGCGCAGGAAGGTGCCGTTAAGCGTGACGTTAAGATACGAATTGTTTTCGTCAATCCAGCTTTCCGCCGGGAAGCGATAGTCCAGCTGCACCGGAATGGTTTCGCCATCCCACAGGAACAGATCCGGCGCGGCGCGGAAATTCACGCGCAGCGCATCGTGCCAGATGCCGCTGGTGGTCAGGCTCTGATCTTTACGCAGCAGCTCGCTCAGGCGCACCGGACGGTCAGTATTAATCCAGCGTGGTGCGTCATAAGGCTTACGCATCGGGATGGTTTGTGCCGCGACGTCGAGAGAAGGCTCATCCACCGTCAGCGGGGCACGGATTAAGCGGTACGCCGCCTGACGCAGCTGATCTTCATCTTTACCGATCACCAGCATCAGTTTATAGGTCGGGTTGTCCGGGTTGTTCACCAGTTGCAGCGTCGGGCCATTGACCATCGGCAACGTCAGGCTGCCAATTTTATCGCCCGGCTGACCAAACAGAATGCCGTTTTTCTCCGGCAGCTGATTACGCAATACCGGGAAACGCGCACCACGGAAGTCGGCCTGAATGCCCATCCACGAAGACACCAGCGCCGCGGCGGTGACCTGCGCCGGGTTCACCGTCGCCGGGAACACCATTGGCACCGTGGCGGACGTCATCTGTAACGGGTCGATAAACGGACGCGGGAAATTGCGCAGGCTGGTGCCAATATCCAGCTGCAGACCTTCGAGTGACAGACGGGTCTGAGGCAGGATCACCACCTGGTATTGCGCGGCACTGTCACGCTCGCACAACAGCTGATCGGCATCGTTAATCTTGAAGCTCAGGTTGTTACTCGACACCACCATCGCCGACGGAATATCCAGCTGATAAGTGGCGCTGTCGCTGTCGGAAGCATTCAGCGGCAGCGTGCCCAGCGGCTGACCGTTCAGCATCAGCTGAATTGAGGTATTACGCGCCGCCAGCGCAGGCGACACATGCAGCGACAGATCGAGACGCGCATTGGTGATCACCTGATCGCTCGGCAGGGTGAACACAATCCCGGAGGTCAGCTGGCCGCCGCTCAGGGTAATCCCGCTCTGCTGGCCCATTTGCGCCACGGTGACGCTGGTCGAAACCGGATGGAACGCCAGTCCTGCCGTACCGGCATCCAGAGACGGTGAGGTGTCCGGTGTGCTGCTGAGCAACGGAATGGCAGGCGGCATCGTCGTCACATCCGTTTCCGCAGGCGGAACGGCCTGCGGGCTGGCAGTGACACCCGTATCCGCCGACGGCGTGGCTGGAGCACGGTTAGTGATATCGCTTGCTGGCGCAGTGTCAGTCGTGGCATTCGGTGTATCTGCCGGTGGCAATGGCGCACTGAATGACGGCGCCGGCGTGGCATCCACCGGGGCATAAGGCGTGACGCCCGCGCTGGAGCGCAGATTCTGCTCCGCCGCACTGTTCACATCCGCTGGCGCTGGCACCTGCGACAGCGCGTCATGGTCCTGCGTCACACTTTGTTGTTCAACCGCCCATGCGCCACTCAGAGTGACACTGCTGCCAATGACGGTCGCCAGCAGAGTCCTGACAAAAAATTGCTTCATGCCGCGTTATCCTCTTGCACCTGACTGGCCTCTTCTTTTTTGGCTCTGTTTTTCTGACGACGATCCTGCCAGGTGAGCCAGAACAGCTCAAAGACGGTACGGATAATCGTTACCAGCGAACGCACAGGGTTGTCCGGCTTATGCGGCGGCTGGATCCAGGCATCCGCACGCGCCAGCACCACGCGCACCAGTTCACGACGGCGTGATAACGGCATCTCTTCAAACTGCAGACGGATCACGCCATCACTGGCACTGATGGTTCTGACCGGAATGCTGATAGTGCCGGAGTTCAGCAACACATCAATTTCTTCAATTTCATCGCTTTCATGACGATTATCCGGCGCCGTAATCTGTGCACCGCCCATCGACAGGTCCACTGAGGTGGTACGCGAGGAGATGCCGCTGGCGTAGTGAATAATCACCGGCAGTTTTACGTCAATACGAATGGTTTTACGTGTCTGGCGGGTTTCACGCGCCACAGCAATCGCCGCCATCAGGATGATCAGGCTGAAAATCGCCCAGCCGACGTTCAGCGCCACCACATTCGGGTCAACGCCAAAGTAATCATGCGCTATGGCGCGTGTAATCCCGGCAACGATGCCGATAGTCAGCAGAACCGCGGTAATCACATGCGGGCGCACAATGTTGAAGTCGAAGAAGCCAACATCCAGCAGGCCGCCTTTATCGGTCACGTTAAATTTACCGTGCTTCGGCGACAGCATGGTGATCAGCGTTGGGATCACCAGGTGGAACGCCATCACCGTCTCGTAAATTTCACCCCAGAAGGTGTAACGGAAGCGGCCATTCATACGCGAGTTGACGTACAGCGACATCACCAGGTGCGGTAACACGTAGGCGAAAATCAGCGACGCCGAGGAGTGGATGATATTCAGGTTAAACAGCAGGTACGCCAGCGGTGCAGTCAGGAACACCACGCGCGGCAGGCCAAACTGGAAGTGCAGCATGGCGTTGAGGTAGCACAGGCGCTGCTGCCATTTCAGGCCGCGGCCGAGCAGCGGGTTGTCCACACGGAAAATCTGCGTCATCCCACGCGCCCAGCGGGTACGCTGGATGATATGCAGACCCAGACGCTCGGTCGCCAGTCCGGCGGCCAGCGGGATCGCCAGAAACGCAGACCCCCAGCCCAGACGCTGCATTTTCAATGCGGTGTGCGCATCTTCGGTGACGGTTTCCACCGCGAAGCCGCCAATCTCTTCCAGCGCTGAACGGCGGATAACCGCACAGGAACCACAGAAGAAGGTGGCGTTCCAGTTATCGTTACCCTGCTGTACCGGGCCGTAGAACAGTGCCCCTTCGTTCGGGATGCTGCGCGCTGCGCGCAGGTTACGTTCAAACGGGTCCGGTGAGTAGAAGTAGTGCGGTGTCTGCAACAGCGCCAGTTTTGGATCTTTCAGGAACGGCCCTACCGTCGCCTGCAGGAAGGTACGGGTCGCCACGTGGTCACAGTCAAACACGCAAATCAGCTCATCTTTGGTGATTTTCATCGCGTGGTTCAGGTTGCCCGCTTTGGCGTGAGAGTTATCTTCACGAGTGATGTAGCCAACACCGACATCCGCGGCAAACACGGCAAACTCGCTGCGTTTGCCATCATCCAGCAGGTAGACTTTGATTTTATCGCGCGGATAGTCGATGCACTGCGCCGCCAGTACGGTATCGCGTACCACATCGAGGCTTTCGTTGTACGTTGGCACATAGATATCGACGGTCGGCCACAGGCTGACATCGTCCGGCAGCGGCTCAATGGTACGTTTTAATGGCCAGGTGGTTTGCAGGAAACCAAGGATTAAAATCACCCAGACATAGAGTTCAGCGAGGAATAAACCAATTCCCAGGATGGCTTCAATTTCGGAATTGAAGTGCAGAGTTTCAGTGGCGCGCCAGTAAATATAGCGGGTGGACATTAACGCCGCGAGTATCACCATCACAATGGAAATTTTATTACTTTTACTGCGTCCGAGTAAAAACATGATGGCGATACTGATTAAGCCAAAAATATATTGTTTCTGGCTGTCCATCGGCGTGATAACAATCACAGCAGCGACAGGGAATAAAATCAGCAGCAGCAGATAATAGAACGCTTTATTCATGGGTCATCCTGAGAACGCGAATTCAGATAATAAGTGCAACGCTCGGACATGATTGTGGAGAGTGTAGGAGGAAGGGTTAACCGCGAATTCAGATAATAAGTGCAACGCTTGGTCATGTGGATGGAGGGACGGTTAGCTACCGATAAGCTATCCTG